>DASSQB010000677.1:0-37814 GCA_035702725.1 Terriglobales bacterium
GGCAGGGGCCCAGCCGCCCATCGGCACCCATGCCATTGACATTCGCCAGCCTCCCGGCATGGGCCTGGCGCCGGCCATGGTTTTGCTGAAGTAGAGCACCGGAACCAGAGCGGCCGCGAACGCCAGTGCGCCCGCGAAATAAACACGCCGCTCAGTTCGCCGTGAGGCGAGTTGGACGGGCCCCTCCACGGTCTCCGCTTTCACCTGGGACATACACTCTCTTAGCGCGCCGCTGCGTAGGCGGGCTCTACGTAGCCGAATTCAGAGTACTCGGCGTACTTGCCGCTGTGGTCGAAGCTCACCTCCGGCAGCGAGATGGAGAACTTCCGCGTCATGCCGAGATCGGCCCAGGTTGAGGTGAACCCGGTCGGCTTCTGCAGTTGCAGTTGCTCGCGGGCTCCCGTCACCGGATTTTCAATGGGCGAAATCTCCATATCCAGATAAGAGCCGGCGCGAACCCGGCTGTGCAGGCCATCAATTTTCATCTCGAATGGAGCGTAGACGGGCTCGAGAAATTTTGACGTCACCGAGGCGAAGATGGCGAAGGGCCCGCCGCGTTTGCCGCTGGCAAGTTCCGCCAGCGCGCGACGCTGAGCCGGGCTGGCGTTCTCTGCAACAATCAGCTGCGCCGTGACGTTGCCCTCGTGCAGCGGGCCGGGGGATTTGCCCAGCCAGCAGAAGCTCAGGCCAGCCAGATCAGTTCCATCGAATTGGCCTTGCTTTACGTGCCATATGTAGGCGCCTTCACAAAAGCCCTGCGTGGGACGGGCGTTAAAGCTGCAGGGACATCCCCAATCGCAACTGCACGCCCCCAGCAGTACTCCTTTCATGTTCCAAGCCATGGTCACCCCCGGTGAAAACCGCGATTATAGGATGAGCAGGTTGCGGCTGGCTACACATGAACAACGGGCGGGAGCGCTACACTGCCGCTATGCTGGTGTTTTCCCCGCACGACCGCGTGTTTGTCCTTACCGGGGCCGGGATCAGCGCGGAGAGCGGCATCCCCACCTTTCGCGGCGTGGGAGGCTTGTGGCGAAATTACCGCATTGAGGAGGTAGCATCGCCCCACGCCTGGCGGCGCGATCCCGTGCTGGTATGGGAGTTTTATTCCATGCGGCGGCGCGTGGCGGCTTCAGCCAGGCCGAACGCCGCCCACCGGGCGCTGGCAAAGCTGGAAGACCGGCTTCAGGAACGCCTGTTGATCTGCACTCAGAACGTGGATAACCTGCACGAGCTGGCGGGCTCGAGAAATGTTGTCCACATGCACGGAGAGCTCTTCAAGAGCCGCTGCGATACTTGCAGCCGCCCGCCCTTCGACGACAACAATCTCTTCGAGCCCCCTGCCGAAATTCCGCGCTGCCCATGCGGCGGCCGCATTCGTCCGCACATCTGCTGGTTTGGCGAAGTGCCCTTCCATCTGGAACTGATTTTTCAGGAGCTGGATGCATGTACGGTGTTCATAGCCGTTGGGACCTCCGGCGTGGTCGAGCCGGCGGCCAGCTTCGTGGCTCACACCGGCGGGCGCGCCCGGACTATCTACGTGGGTCCGGAGGAGCCGGCCAATGCGGCAGCCTTTACCGACCTCTGCGTGGGCAAAGCGGGGGAACTTCTGCCCGAACTGCTGGGCGTGGGCTGAGGCTTGTGGCAACCACAATCGACCGTCACTCAGTATTGCCGCGGGGCAGGGCGGACCAGCCACTTCAGGAACATATTCACCAGCATGAGAACGATTGCGCCCACGAAGGCCGCGCCGAAGCTGGTTATGCGGAAGCCGGGGACAAAGGCCGAAGCCAGCTCCAGCATCAGCGCATTAATGATGATCCAGAAGATTCCCAGGGTGAGGATTGTCAGCGGAAACGTAACCACTTTGAGGAAGAGACCGAGAGTTGCGTTCACCAAACCGATGACAATCACAGCCCACAGCGCCGCCCCAAACCCGCTGACGTGAAATCCGGGCACCACGTGGGCCACAATCAGCAGGGCCAGCGCGCTCAGCAGCCAGTTAATGAGGAGACGAAGCATGGGTAATGGTGTAATTGAGTAATCGGGTAATTGAAAAACTTCGCCGGCACACGGTTGTTCGCAATGGCGAGTTCCCCGGCTCAATTACACAATTACCAGATTACCCAATTACTCAGTCCCCGTCATCCTGCCATCACCACCGGGCGCTGCATCGGGCGCTTGGGGCCGCGTTTGCGAATCAAGAGTACGCGAATGCGCTCCAGCAGTTCCGCCGGCGCATACATGCCTTTGGGCAGAAATACGTCGGCGCGGGTGTCCCGGTCATAAATGCGGATTTTCCCCGAGAACAGAATCGTGGGAGTTTCGGGAGAGACGCTCTTGACCTCATCAATCAGCCTCGTTCCATCCACACCCGGCATAACCAGGTCGGTGAGCACCAGGTCCACCCCGCCCTTGCGGAAATGTTCCAGCGCTTCTGCGGCGCTGTTGCAGGCAATGACTCGATAGCCGCGCGTTTCCAGCATCACTTTGCGAATGGAGAGAGACTGTTCGTTATCGTCAACGCAGAGAATGGTCCGTTTGGGCTTCATGATCCTGTCTGAACTCTATTCGGAATCGGCGCTCGGCGTCATTGCTGACGGAGAACATCGGGCCGGCTGAACATCGTTGTCAACTGCTAACCTGGCTGTTGCGGGTGAATTGAATCCTAAAGGCGGGAACCATTCTTGTAAAGTGCCGCGGATGACAATAGCGAGTGGAAGAAAATTTTTCCCCGGCGCGCTCGCACCGAAATAAAAATCCGCGATTTTACTCTCTGCCGCGTAAAGAAAATTCGCGCCGCACTTCACAGCACAACTTCACCGCGCAAAACTTCCACCGCATTTCCACCGACGCGCACATTGACTACCCGGTTACCATCCTTATCGGCGCGGACAAAGATGCGGCTGGGCCGCCCCATTTCTACTCCCTGCTCGATAAGCGCGCGCTCGCCGGGCTTCGCCACGCCGTGCGCCGCCATCCAGGCGGCAGCGCAGCCCGCCGCCGAGCCCGTGGCCGGGTCTTCGCCGTTGTAAAAGAACATTCGTGCATGCAGGCGGGCCGACGGGTCCACGGTCTGCCGGCATACGAAGTAAAAGAATTTCCCCTCGCCCCGCTCCAGGTACTCTCCCGCGCGTTGCAGATCCACTCGCATCTGGCGCATGGTGGCCAGCGAGCGCAGGGGAACGATGACGAAGGCGACGCCGGTAGAAACGGTTTGGATGGGCACGTCGTCGGCAATCTCGTCGGGACGGAGCCCGGCCGCAGCCGTCACGGTGTTGCGGTCGTGCACTTCGCCGAACTCGGGCTCGCGTTGCCGCATTTCGCCGAAGGCTGGCCGGCCGTTGCCGTCCTCGAAGCGCACCGGAATTTTGCCCACCTTCAGGTCGAGCGTTACCTCCGCCGCTTCGCTGGCGCCGCGCAACACGAAGGCCGTGCCCAGAGTGGGATGACCGGCAAAGGGCAGCTCCTCGCTCACCGTGAAGATGCGCACCTGCACCCCTCGCTCGCGCTCCACCGCCGCCTCGCGAGGCAGAATGAACGTGGTCTCCGAAAGGTTCATCTCTTTGGCCACGGCCTGCATTTCCGCGTCGCTCAGGCCCCGCGCGTCGGGAAAAACTGCCAGAGGATTGCCCTCCAGGGCCTTGGCCGAGAAAACATCCATCGTCACCAGGGAATAACGGCGGGCCGGCTTGCTCATGCATGTCGCTCCTTGCTCGGGCTGGCTTATGGATGCTGGGCGCGCCCCAATTGACACAACTTTTCCTCGCCGCAGAAGGAGTTGGCCGCTGCGGCCGATTGAGTTGGCGCTGCAAGCTGAGTGACCTGGTTCCGGCTGAAAATGCGGAGCGGCACCCCACAGTGCCGCTCTCTTTGGTTTATGTAGCCCTGATTATTTGGCCCTTGTCTTTCCGACTGGGCCGGGGAATCTACAAAACCTGGTGCGCCTCCGTTTGGCCGGCGAACTGGAACTGCAGCACCCGGTCCATGCCGCCGCTGGGACGCGTCCAGAAGCGGGTGCGATCTACTTGGACCGCCTTCGCCGGACGGCAGCGGAAGGCCGCCACTTCTTCGCCGGCCTTGCCGTTCTGGTAACGATAGATGTGGGTGCAGGGCTGGTCTGAGGTCGCCATGGCGGCATCGTCATGCACGATCACATAAGTGCCCTGCAGGACTACATGGTGGAACAGCGTGGGACGGCGGAAGGTAACTAGGGCGGAATCCTGGCCGGCGGCAAAAGCGGCCGCGGGCGCCAGCACAGCCAGAATGACAGCCCCCATCAGCAACAGCGCTTGTTTTCTCATTATTTCCTCTCCTCACATCTCGCTCCATTATCCGCAGCCACAAACATTAGGCTGTGACTTGTGTCACGGTGCGGCGTGATCCAGGTCTCATCTTGGGTGCTCTGTGTGCGTTTATCGGCTACTCGCAGGGCAAGAACTGGCCTAAGATGGGGCAAACCTGCATGGAGCCTTCTTCTCTCACCGGAATCGCGCAGGAACCCGCAGCGAGCTACGCTGCCGCGACGGCTTACACCGTCCTCTACGACGGGCAGTGCGAAATTTGCCAGGCGGGTGTCTCCTGGCTGAGGATTTTGGACCGCAAGCGCCGCACCAACTGTGTTCCCTTGAGCGCGGAAGTGCTGGCGGCGCTCGGTAGCCGCCTCAGCATGGACAATTGCCTGCGGCAGCTTCACATTGTCACACCCGAGGGGCGAGTTTATATCGGGTGGGACGCAGTCGCCTGCCTGGCACGCCTGTGCCCTGCCACGTGGCTGATGGGCACGCTCGGGCGGGTGTTCCCATTTCGCGGCGTCGGTCAACTTTTGTACGGGTTCGTTGCCGCGAACCGGTATTCACTCAGCAAGTGCCGGGGTGGCGCCTGCCGCGTCGCCAGACCAGATACGGTGCGGAGGCAAGCCCGGCTGGGCGCCTTCTGGTCCTGTTATATGTTGGGATTTCTCATGCGCCTGCCCCTGGTCCTGTGGGCGGGCGTTAATGCGGTGGCGCAGAGGACTGGGCTCTTTATTCGTACCTGGCACAAACGAGTGGAGTTGCTGGACGGCAAACTCACCATTCTTTTCCTGAATGGAGCTCTGCCCAATGCGGTACCGCTCCTATTCGGCGAATTGTTCACAACCGTACTCTACGATGGAATCGCGGTTGACCCCGGCTCACCCAAAATGCGGCGCTCGCTGGCGCGCCATCTCCGGCAACTGAAGCCAAGAATTACGAAGGTGGTCGCCACCCACGCCCATGAGGAGCACATCGGCAATTTAAACTGGCTGGCCGACGTCGCCGGCGCCCCACTCTACGTTTCGGAGATGACCGCGCGTTTTCTCTCGCCGTATAAGAGGCTGCCTTGGGTGCGGGCCGCCATCATTGGCCAGCCGCCAGACCTGAAGCCGCCGTTCCAACTTATGGCCGAAAGCATTGAGACCGCCTCGGGGCAGCTTCAGGTTATCCCCACGCCCGGCCATTGCGATGATCATGTAGTTCTCTACGATCCGAAGGAGAAGCTGCTGCTGGCGGGCGATGCTTTCATGGGAAGCTACTTCGCCACGCCCAACCCGGATGTGGACAGTCGTAAGTGGCTCGCCAGCCTGGAGCGGCTGATGGATCTCGACATCGAGGTTCTGGTCGAAGGGCACGGGCACATTCACACCTTGCGGTGCGATATTGCCGATTTTCCAGGCGTCGTAATCCGCGAAGATCCCAAGCTCGCCATCGCACAAAAACTCGAATACATGCGATGGTTGCGCCAGCAGATCGAAGCTGGCTTGCGGGAGCAGCTGCCGCTGCGGGCTATCGAAGCCAGTTGCTTTCCCTGGGGGAAGCGCGCGTCCTGGGAAAGTTGTGCCACCGACGAATGCATCCGCCTGCTCAGCCTCGGCCATTTCTCGCGCACTGAACTGGTTCGCAGCTTTGTGCGCAGCGTGTCAGACCAGCTTCCCACCGTGTTTGAAGTTCGCATGCACACGGGAAACTAACGCAGTTTTACTCGCAGCGCAGGGCGACCATTGGATCTACCCTGGTGGCGCGACGGGCGGGAAGGTAGGAGGCGAGCAGCGCCACCACAAGCAGAAGCAGCGTGACCCCGGCAAAGGTGAGAGGGTCGGTGGCATCCACGCCGTAAAGCAGGCCCTTCATCAGGCGGGTCAGGGCGAGCGCCGCCACAATCCCGAACCCCGCTCCCAGGCAGGCCAGGCGCGTTCCCCAAGCCAGCACAAAGCGCAGGACGTGGCGCGGGCGCGCGCCCAGCGCCATGCGAATGCCGATTTCGTGCCGCTGCTGGCTGACCGCATAGGCCAGCACGCCATAGATTCCGATCGCCGAGAGAAACAGAGCGAAACCGGCGAACAGGCTCAGCAGCGATGTATTGAACCTGGGACCGGCGAGCGAAGAACTAACCACCTGCGGCATCGTGGCAATATTGGCCACCGCCACGTCGGGGTCGAGAGAGTGCACCCGGGCGACCACGGCCGAGGCCAACGCTGCCGGAGCTCCTGCCGTGCGCACCGCCAGATTCATAGAGCGGGCCACACCGATCACATTTTCGGCGGTAAGGGCGTCGCTCAGCTGCAGGAAGGGTATGTAGATGTGGGGCTGGCGGGGCCGGCCCACGGGACCGTCGTTTACATCGCCGACCACGCCCACGATCGTAATCCAGGGCTGGTTTTCTTCGTGACGCAGACGCTTGCCGATGGGATCCTGCCCCGGCCAATATTGCTTTGCCATGCGCTGGCTGATGATGACCACCGGCTGTGAATTCTCCTTGTCCTGCGGCGTAAACAGCCGGCCTTCGCGCAGGGGAATGCGCATAGTCCGAAAGTAATTGCCAAGCACCCAGGTTTCAGCTACCGCCGGCGGCTTTCCCACCTGTGGCCGGCCTTCGATCTCCAGGGTGTGGAACACCGCCGCCTCCAAAGGCAAGTCATCCGCTATTCCCGCCTGCTTCACCCCCGGCAGGTTCGGAACCTCGTCGGACAGCCGCTGATAGAAATTGCGGATTTGCGGCGCCCGCGGATAGGCCTGCGCTGGAAGCGGAATTTCCATGGTGAGCACGTGGCCGGCATCGAAACCTAAGTCGGTGCCCAGCAGCTTGCCGAAACTGCGGATGAGCAATCCGGCACCTATTAAGAGGACCAGGGCGAGCCCGAATTCCACGGCGACAAATGTTCCCTGTAAACGATGGCGGGCGCGGCCCGTGGCCCGGTTGCGTCCGCCCTCCTGCAACGATTGCTGCAAGTCCCTGCCCGCGGTGTACCAGGCGGGGGCCAGACCGAATAGAACCGCTGTCAGGCAGGAGATGCCAAGTGCGAACAGCAGCACGGCCGGGCCAAAGCCAACATTCTGCGGCAAGGGAATATCCGCCGGCGCCAGCGCCAGCAGCGCGCCCTTGCCCCAGAGGGCGAGCAGGAGCCCCAGGCCTCCTCCCGCCAGGGCCAGGAGCAGGCTCTCCGACAAAAGGTGCCGCAGCAAGCGCGCGCGGGTGGCGCCGAGCGCGCGACGCACGGCGATTTCTCGCTGCCGCGCTGCTGCCCGCGAGACCAGCAGCGTGGCCACATTGGTGCAGGCGATTAACAGCACCAGGCCCACTGCCGCCATCAGCACCAGCAGCAGAGGCCGCACCGGTCCTCTCACTTCTTCGCCCCATAGAAACACGGGCAGCACCAGCCGCGCCCCATAGAAATCCTTAAGAACGTCCTGCGGGTATTGCGACTCGATGGCCGCTCCCAGCGCCTGTCCCTCGCTGTTCGCCTGCTGCACGGTAACGCCCGGGCGCAGGCGGGCCAATACGCTCAGGTCGTAACGCAGGCCCCAGCCCTGCAGTTCGGCGGGCGTAAATGCCATCGGCACCCAAAGCGCAGCCGGCAGGAAGTTGGCCCGCGGGCCGGGCAAAGGCAATACAAAATGCTTGGGCATCACGCCAATCACGGTGTAGGGCTGGCGATCCAGCTCGATGGTCTCGCCCACTATGTCAGGACGTCCGCCATAGCGGCTCTGCCACAGCCCGTAGCTGAGCACAGCCACATTCTGTCCGGGGGCATCATCTTCCGGCCGGAAGAATCGGCCCAGCACGGGTGGGACGCCCAGCATGGGAAAAATGGAGGCCGAAACTCGCGCTCCGATAATGCGGTCGGGTTCGCCGTGGCCGGAGACTTCAAGTTCCTTGTCCTGGATAGCGCCGACCGATTCAAAGGATTTCTGGCCGCGCCTGACCAGGGTGAAATCGGGTATGGAGAAGGGAATTTTAGGAGAACCGACCTGCGGCAGGCCCTCATAGAGCATCATCAGCCGCGACGGATCCTTGAACGGCAATGGCCGCAGCAGTACTGTGTTCACCACGCTGAACAGCGCCGCGTTGGCCCCAATGCCCAGCGCCAGGGTGAGTATGGCCACCAGGGTGAATCCCGGGCTCTTGCGCAGGGTGCGCAGGGCATAGCGGAAATCTTGCCAGCAGGTCGCGAGCGCGTTCTCCCAGCCGGCGGCGCGCACCTCTTCCTTAATAGCTTCGGCGCTCCCCAGTTCCAGCCGTGCCGCCCGCCGCGCTTCTTCTTCGCTCATTCCGGCGCGCGCTTTCTCCTCTGCCGAAGCCCTTAGGTAGGAGCTCAGCTCTTCCTCCAGCTCCTGCTCTGCCTTCTGCCTTCGAAACAAGGCAAGAAAGCCTGCCCACAGGCTGCTTAACCGGCGCATCACAGCTCTCCCGTTGAAGCCGCCAGAATGCGGGCGATCGCCGCCGTCTGCGTTTCCCATTCCCGGGTCTCGTGTTTCAGCTTTTTCCGGCCCGCTTCGGTGAGGATGTAGTACTTGGCGCGTCGGTTATTTTCCGTGGCGCGCCAGTCGGCTTTGATCAGGCCCTGCCGCTCCAGGCGGCGGAAGGCGGGAAACAACGAGCCGGGGTTGACCTGGAAAACGCCGCGGCTGATCTGCTGGATGCGCAGCCCTATTCCATAGCCGTGCAATGGTTCCAGCGCCAGGGTTTTCAGGATCAGCATGTCCAGCGTGCCCTGGACCAGATCAGCAGGTTTGCCCGGCATGCGGACACTCTCTCCTCTAGACAGTCAAGAGGAAGAGCGTATATCTCTCCCCGAACATTGTCAAGCGCGGGACCAAGCGTTTTGTGCTGATAGGAAACAAAAACAGTGATGAGCGGTCAGCCTCTTGCGAAATACCACATTCGTTCACGCCTCCCATTTTTCTTGCCCACGCGCTTTACAAATTAAAAAAGGAACGGGATTATATAGCACCGCAAAATCGAGCCACGAGTTTTCATTTTCGTTACTACTGCTTTTATTTGTGTGAGAGAAGCAAGATTTCCCGATTTGGAAAGGAAGATAGTATGTTGCGTCTGCGGATTTTTGCCACAGCGGTTGTGATTGCTACGCTTAGCGCGCTGGCGCTGGCCCAGGGCGGCGCCACCGGCGCCATCAGCGGAACCGTTCAGGATGCTTCGGGAGCGGTGCTCTCAGGCGCGCAGGTGGTCATCACCAGCGAGGCCACCGGGCAGGTTGTTCGCCAGCTCACTACCGATACCTCCGGTGCCTTCACGGCTACCCTCTTGCCGGTGGGCAGCTATTCGGTAGCGGTAAGCGCCAGCGGGTTCGCCACCACGAAATACCCTGGCATTCGCGTTTACATTACGGAAACCACCCGCATGATCGCAGCGCTGAAGGTCAGCACGGTGACGCAGACGGTGGAAGTGCAGTCGGAGGTGGCGCAAGTTGACACCACCGATGCCACCACCGGCCAGTCTCTGGGCTCCACCACCATCACCACGCTGCCTCTGGCAACCAGGAACTTTCAGCAATTGCTGACCCTTTCCAGCGGCGCTTCTTCCGACCTGAACAACGCCTCGCAACTCGGCCGTGGGGTTGTGACCATCCACGTAAACGGTGGACGTGAAGACAACAACAACTATCTGATCGAAGGAATTTCAGCATCGGACTACGCCTTCGGCGAGCTGACGTACACGCCGCTGCCCAATCCTGACGCCATCCAGGAATTCAAAGTCTCCACCAGCCTTTACGATGCCAGCCAGGGACGCAACGGCGGGGGAAACATCAATGCCACGCTGAAGAGCGGGACCGCGAAGTTCCACGGCGACCTTTGGGAATACCTGCGCAACACTTCCCTGGACGCCCATGATTACTTTCTGGGCAAGGTCGTGATCAAGCAAAACGTCTTCGGCGGCGATTTGGGCGGCCCGGTCGGTTCTGACGGACGTCTCGGTTATTTTTACGTGAATTACCAGGGTACGCGCCAGCGCAGCGGCGCCTCGCCGGGAACCTTCATTAATAACGTCACCGGCATTCCCTACGTACCCCTGGTAGACCGCCAGAACGTCAACGCCATGGCCGCGGACTGCGGCTTAATCAGCCAGGGGCTGGCCGTTGATCCCGTCGCTTTCAAGTTGCTGAACTTCAAGAGCAATCAGTTTGGCCCAACTGCCGGCGGCTATCTGTTTCCCCTGCCTACCAACGTGGCTGCTTCCACACCCTGCGGCACTCCGGTTCCATTTCACATCACCGATCCTGGTAAGTTCACCGACGATCAGTTCACCACCACCTGGGACAAACCGTTTGGCGGCAAGGACCATCTAGCTGTGCGCTTTTTCTGGTCCGATTCCGATACCTTCCAGCCTTTTGGCGCGGATAATTTCGGCATTCAGACCGGCGGCCAGCCCGCAACCAACAACCTCAACTTCCCTCTGGATATTCCTCTGCATAGCCGCTTCGGCAGTATCACCGAAACTCACCTCTTCTCCAACACCTTGGTCAATGAGTTCCGCTTTGGTATCAACGTTATCGGCGACAAACTTCACAACGAAGCTCCCGTAACAGGAGCAGAAGTCGGCATCAACTTGCCGACCGCCAATCAGGACCCCAATATTTATCGCCTGCACTTCGGGACCTTTGAGTTTGGAGCCTACCCTACTGAGGAGCAATCGGCTCTCTCTGACAACTTTGCCTGGCTCGATACCTTGAGTTGGACCCACGGAGCCCATCAGCTTCGTTTCGGCGGAGAGATTGACCGCGTTACCCTGCGCCGGAATTTGCCGATCTCTGACAATGGATATGTGTTTTTTATCCCGGTGGGACCTCCCACCGCCAACACAGATTTCCAGAGTTTCCTGGCCGGTAGCCCGTTACTGGGTGAGGGAGGCGGCGGGCTTGGCAACCACGATTATCGTGTTCCCAGCTACGCCTGGTTCGTGCAGGACGACTATAGGGTAAGCAAGAATCTTACCTTCAACCTCGGTTTCCGCAATGAATTTGTGGGAGCGCCTTACGACACTCTTTGCCACACCGGCAACACCAACCAGTTTCTCGCGCCCATCACCGGTCAGCCTTTTGTCTATCCCAAGTGCATAAAACAGTTCGGTCTCACCGGCATCACCGGCACTCTGAATCAGGCTGGCTTGAACAACGAATACGCCACCGTTTGGGAGCCTCGCATCGGCTTTGCTTATGATGTTGGAAGCAAAGCCACCACCACGATTCGTGGAGGGTACGGCATTTACTCGGTGCGCGAGGATCTGGGCGCGGTGGATAACCTTGCCATTAGTCCGCCAGCTTACCCGTTCAAGGTCGGCTTCTTGCCTGGGCCAGGCAGTCTCGCCAACCTCTTTTCCACCGCTTTCCCGATTCCGCCCCTCGGCGCGCCCCCGACCCAACCTTTTGTGCCTGTACCTTCTTTCTTTACCGGCTTCCCGGGAGGAGATACGACGGGTGCCCCCAACTTTTCCGGCACCGTTCAAAGCCTGATCGAGTTGGCGGTTCCGTTCCACTGGGTTGCCGGGACGACACAGCAGTGGAACCTAACGCTTCAGCGCGAGTTGTTCGGGAATTGGGTGATGGAACTGGGCTATGTCGGTACTAAGGGTTCGCGCCTGCGCTCTACTACGGATGACGGGCAAGCCACCCTCGCTACCCCAACCCATCCGGTTGTGATTCCCTACAACTGCGCTACCGGTGGGCCTGGAAGCTGCACGATCATAGACTCAACCGCTTCCAATGCTCCCGCGCGGGCACGTTATCTGGGCATCAATGCGGTCGATTTCGAAGACTTCGCTCCTAACTCCGATTCCCACTATCACTCTTTACAAGCCAGCCTGGCCCACCGTTTCTCCAAGGGCCTCTACTTCCAGAGTGCTTATACGTACTCCAAATCGATTGACGACGTCTCGACAGCGTCCGTTGCGTTCGTAACCCGCGTCAACGACCAGCTCAACGCGCGCGCCTCTCGCGGCCTTTCCGATTTCGATCGCCGCCACCGCTTTGTAGCCAGTACCGTCTATCAACTCCCGTTCTTTTCCGGCGCTCACGGGTTCACCAAGGCGGTTCTTTCCGGATGGGAGACCAGTCCAGTGGTTATCCTGCAATCCGGTTCGCCCTTCACGATTTTTGATCCCGCCGGCGGTAGCGCCTACAACCTTGCCAGTCCAGCCTCCACGGCAACCTTCAGTCCGGGTTTTAGCTGTTCCAATGCGCCCAGTCGTGGGAGCATCACCTCACGTCTGAGCAACTGGGTCAACCCCGCAGCCTATTCCCCCGATCCCTCTGCCCCGGTGGGTACTCCTGGGACTATAGAAGCCACGGTTTACGGGAATACCCCGCGCAACTGCGTCATCGGCCCGCATCAGCGGAACGTGGACCTGACCATGTCCAAGGCTTTCAAGGTCAGAGAGCAGCAGAACCTGCTCTTCCGCGCCGACTTCTTCAACCTTTTCAATCACCCGTCGTTCGCCAACCCGCCTTTTCAAGGCGCCGTGGTGGGGTCTACTCCCGGCTCCGGCCTGGCGCCCATCACTTCGGTGGTGGGAACTCCGCGGCTGATTCAGTTTTCTCTGAAGTATGCGTTTTGAAGGCGGGGCAGGAGGGATGTAACACCCCTCCTGCTCTTTCTAGCGCGTGTGCTCGATGCGCCGGAAGGTCAGGTTGATGCGGGCCTCAGTGACGCGCGGCTCCTTGGGCACTTCGTGTTTGAGGTTCTTCTGCGTTTGCCCGGCCATGATGAGCAGGCTGCCTCCCGGCAGCCGTTCAGAAAACGCTACAGTCCCGTCCTTAGCCTTGAGACGGAAGAGCCGGGTGGCGCCCAGGCTGAGCGAGGCGATTACCGGTCCCATTTCCGGCTCGGCGTCGGCGTGCAGGCCCACGCTATCGTTGCCATCGCGATACAGGTTGCACAGCACGGCGTTATAACCGAGCGCCGGCAGCGACAAATTGGTATAAGCCGAGGCCGGGGTGGCTTCCTCAAGCCGGCTTTTCAGGGCCAGCAATTCCGGAAGCCAGGGCAGCGGCTGGTATTCGCGCCGAGAATATGTGTAGCGGGTTTCCGGATCGCCGTAGTACGCCTCGTCGCGCGGTACGGGGTACCCGAACGATGTCTTGTGCCGCTTCCAGGCACACTTGTTCAGCAGGACTTGAAGGAACCGGCTTGCGTCTTCCGGCGGAAGGAAGCGCTCTTCATAATAGATTTCCCCGCCCGGAATCGCGATCGCCTGCATGGCAGACCAGCACTGCCGCCAAAAGAGCCTAGGCTGCTTTCTTCTGCTCTGCCTTTTGACGGGCCCAGCGGGCGCGCTGCGCAGCAGCAATCCTGCGGCGCGCAGCGGCGCTCATTATGCGCGGCCTGGAGGCTTGGCTTCGCCTCGTCTTGGCCCAGCGGGCGCGTTGGGCTGCCGCCATTCGGGCGCGGGTAGTGGCGGAGAACCGGCTCCGCGCCGGGCGACCGTTGAGGCGGCCATTGGCGTGACCACCTCCCTCCAGCTGCCTGAGAATACGGATTGCCTCTTCCAATCGTTGAATTTCCCCCTCGGCACGGTCCCGTTCCGACCGCAACTGCGCAAGTACTCGGCTGAAATTGGGCATGTGATCTCTTTCTGCAGCGTAGTCAGTTACGGCAAGGTCCCCGATTGTAGCAGGTATGACCCCGGTTGCCGAAGCCACCAGCCAGCTGAACTCGCACCCAGCAGGCTCCCAGATGGTCAATTGGCCACATAGTAGATGTTGGCGGCGGTTGTGAGCGACCGGGATGGCTAGTCTGCTTCGAGTTGAGAACCTGGACATCAGCTACGCCACCAGCCAGGGGAGCGTGCCGGCAGTAAGGCACGCCAGTTTCTCCATCGGCGAGGGCGAAGTAGTGGGCGAGTCCGGCTCCGGCAAAAGCACACTTGCGCTCTCGCTGGCCCGCATGTTGCCGGCGAACGCGCGCTGCGAGAGCGGGACCATAATCTTCCGCGGAAAAAATCTGCTGCGTCTCTCGGAAAAACAGCTCACCACCATACGCGGCGCGGAGATTGCCATCATCTGGCAGGACCCGGCGCTGGCGCTCAACCGCTGCGCCTTCGAACCGCGATGCAGGGAGCGCATGAAGGTATGTGCCGCTTCGCCTCCTCTCCCAAGCACGCCGGAAGCCAATCGCCAGGTCAGCTGTTTCAAATATGAGTAGCGAAGCATTGCCGCCGATTTCGCCGGAGCCGCTGTTGCGGGTTCAGAATCTCGCCAAAACTTACATCCGGCGTGGCGGCTTGGTGCAGCCCGGTGCGCGGGTGGAAGCGGTGAAAGGCGTGAGCTTCACCTTGGATGCCGGAACCACGCTCGGGGCTATCCCGCCCGCCTGAAGGGTCCAAATATCCCGCTGTTCTCGCGCATTGTTTGCGTCATTGATGCCTACGATGCCATGATCTCCCATCTCTGCTATCGCAAGGGCGTGGGCCACGAAGAAGCCACGCGCCGGCTTCGCGCGTCAGCAGGCACCCAGTTCGATACCGACGTCGTGCAGGTCTTCCTTCCCATTGCCGAGGTGGAGGTGGGCGATGTCTTCGCCGCCGCCGGCACCAGCACCGCCGCGGTGCTCTAGGCCGGTCCACCTCCCGCTGTGATGGGCGTCACCTTCATGTCACCCGGAAGCACGCAATAATTGGAGCTTCGGTCAGCGAGCAGGTGTGCGAAGCCCTGCCAAGGGAGCTGCCATGGAACCCTTCTCTTTTCACCTCTTTGTATGCACCCAGCAGAAGCCCGAGGGCGCGCCCTCCTGCGCCGCCGCGGGCTCGTTCGGCATCCTGCAGACGCTTGACCGCGAACTGCAGGCGCGAGGCCTGACCGCAACAACGCAAATCACCACCTGCGGATGCCTGGGCCTGTGCGATGAAGGACCGATGGTGGTGGTGTATCCGGATGGGACCTGGTATCGGCGGGTGAAGCTGGAAGACGTTCCAGAAATAGTAAATTCGCACCTCTGCTCAGGCAAGCCGGCCGCACGACTCGCCTGGAGCGACGCGCAAGCCATGAAGGCCATGGCGGTGGAGCATGGCGAAAAGTATCGCGCCATGCTAAAAGCCAAGGACGAATCCGGCGCGCTGCCCGATGACCTCTACGAACTCATTCGCGGTTTTATGCCCAGCCGAGCGGTGCTCACCGCTCTGGAGCTCGACGTATTCACGGCGCTGGGCGAGGGTGCATCCGCCAAAGCACTGGCCGGCAAAATTCACGCTGACCCGCGGGCTACGGAGATGCTGCTAAACGTTCTGGTCAGCCTGAAGCTGCTGCAGAAAAACGACGGCCGGTTCGTCAACACCCCGGCTTCCCGTCGCTACTTCGTGGAAGGCGCGCGCGACGATTCCCGGCCCTCGCTGCTGCACACCGCCAACCTGTGGCGGCGCTGGTCCACGCTGACGGCGGCGGTTCAGGCGGGCACGGCCGTTGATTCCGGCGGCCACGACGAGAACTGGACGGAAGCCTTCATCGCCGCCATGAATCACAACGCGCGGGAGCGCGCCCCGCATGTGCTGCGTGCAGTGGGCGCCGGCGGGATCCGGCGTATGCTCGACTTGGGCGGCGGCTCGGGCGCCTACTCCATCACCTTCGCCCAGGCCAACCCGCACCTGCGGGCAGAAATTCTCGATGTGGCGGAAGTGATGCCGCTGACTCAGAACTATATTCGCCAGGCCGGACTGGAGAGCCGGGTAACTACCCGTCCCGGCGACATGCTTACCGCCGAACTGGGCACGGGTTACGACCTCATCCTTCTGTCGGCTATCTGCCACATGTTTTCGCCGGAGGAGAACCAGCGGCTATTTGAGCGCGCCTGCCAGGCTCTGGCCCCGAGAGGGAGGCTGGTGGTTCAGGACTTTATCCTTGAGGCGGACAAGACCAGCCCGCGGTTCGCGGCGCTGTTCTCGCTCAACATGCTGGTGGGCACGCGCGCGGGCAGCGACTACAGCGAGCCCGAATACACCGACTGGCTGCGCCGCGCCGGTTTCGGCGAGGTTCAGCGTATCCGTCTGCCCGGTCCCACGGGTTTGATGGTGGGGGTGAAGGGCTGAGTTCTACTGTCGCGTCGCTCCGACACCGTTCCCACCTGAGCACCTCCAAACGAAGCGGATTGCTTATCGAAAGCGTGACCGTTATTTTGGCGGCATGCGCTGTCTCTCATCCCGGCAAATCCTGGGAGTTGTTCTGTTATGGCTCGTTCCGGCTGCAACAGCCCGAGCGCAATCGGCTGCCCCGGAGCTGGTGGTACAACGTGCGGACACCGGCCCGTGCCGGCACATTTCCGTCAGCCACGACGGCCGCCTGCTCGCTACCGACAACCAAGACCAAGTCTTCTTGTGGGAGATGAGCAGCGGCAGGTTGCTGAACAGCATGAAGCCTTATCTCAGCCCGATAATTCACCACCACCTGGACACCGGGGGCACAGAAATGGGTGGGACACGAGCCAAGGGCAAGATCGTATTCAGTCCGGATGATAAATTTGTGGCGGTGTTGCCGGTGGATTTCGCGGACATTCTGAACTTTGGTCCACCGGGGGCGCCGTCCTCAATATGGAACGTGGATAGCGGGCTGCCCCTAAGTACCGCACAATGGAACCTGGATGGGCCTTTTGCCCGTAATCCCGCTGCCCCCTCCACACCGGAAGTTGAAAGCTGGATGCTTTCCGGTAACCGGCAAAATGTAGCGCGGCTGCTGGAGAACGGCATGCGGCTGCAAGCCATCAGCAGCGACGGCACCATAGGCGCTTCACGGAATGAGGAACCCCGGCAGCAGCAGCACATTCAATTGTTTGACCTGAACACCGGACGCGTTCTGCGGACGATAGACACGAGCTTCAATGATGTGCTGGCCATGGTGTTAAGTCCCGATGGGCGCTACCTGGCCGCGCACTCCAGCGACCGCCGCTTCGTAACCGTCTGGGATACCACTTCCGGCGCCGAATTGACAGAAATCAAGCAAAACGTTCAGTACCCGTCGGTAGGACAACTCGCTTTCAGCCCGGATGGCAGATGGCTGGCGGTGCAGTACAGCGGCGAAATCGCCCTCTTCGAAACCGCCACGTGGAAACGTGTGAGCTCGCTCCCCGACAATTCGGGCTCAGGACCCTCTGGCGACCTGGTGTTCACGCCGGACAGCAGAGCGCTTGCCGTGGCCAGCGCAACCGTGAACCTGATAGATATCGCGACTGGAAAGCCACTACAGGCCATGTGTTCTTCCCCGCTGCATGGGCTGACCGCTGTGGCGTGGAGCCATACCAGCGGAACGTTCGCCTTAGCCAGTGATAAGTTCGCTAAGGTGTGGTCGTCCACCTCGGAAGCGGTGCCGGCAACATTGACCACCGAGGGCACGATTCACGCCATGGGGCTGTCGCCTGATGGACAGGTGGCGCTCGGGACCCGCGATGACACTCATGATGCCAAGGGCCATACATACTATGTGGGTGACACCCACATCTGGCGGGTTAATGGGATTGAGAAACCCATTGCATTCGGCCCCTGGGACAAGCTCCCAAACCTCTCCGGAGGTTCCTCAAACAGCATTGACTTTGCTCCCGACGGAAAGCTGGTTGCAGCCGCCATGCTCGATGAGCTGCCCTGCGACTCAAGGCACCGCGATCCGGCCTGCGATACGGACGGGATCCCTTTCGTGGGTCTCCTCACCCTATTCGACCCTGCAACCGGCAATCTCCTCCGCCAGCGCCGTCAACCTGACCCGAAACTGAATGTAGTCGCCTTCAGCCCGGATGGGGCGCAGATCGCTACCGGCCAGCAGGATCAAATTGTGAAAATTTATGACGCGGCCACCCTGAAGCGCAGCCGCGCCTTTCCCAATCCCGAACAACAGCCGCCCTTTGGGGTGGAAGATTACGGGACCTCCGCTCTGGCCTACAGTCGGGATGGCAGGCTTCTGCTGGCCGGCTCGGAGACCGGAGTGGTGTGGGTGCTGGATGCCGCGGGAAACAATCCGGCCCGTATCCTGCACGAGTATGAAGATTTCGATGCTGAGAAACCGAACCAGCGCTCATACGGCGCAATCGTTGCCGTTTTCTTTTCGCCGGACGGCAAGCGTGCCTGGGCAGTGCAGTCCAGCGGCCGCGTGTGGCAGTGGAACACGACTGACTGGACCAGTGCGGGCGGTTACCAGACCGAGCCGGGAGCTTCGTCCGCCGCGCTGAGTCCCAATGGCCAGGTGATCGCAATCGCAAATCAGGACGGGGCCGTGCGCTTCTACGCCGCCGAAACCGGAGAGTTGAAGCTGGTGCTGGCCAGCGCGACGGCTCCGGAGAGCGCCCTCGTAGTCGCGACTGATGGCCGCTACGACTTCGGCCTTGCCAGTGATCTTTCGATGGCGGCCTATCGTGTGGGACGCGAAACCGTGAGCATTGACCGCCTGCCGGGCAACCGCCGGGTGCAGGGGCTTCTTGGGGAGTTCCTGCGAGAAAATGCCGCGCCGGCCGCGAAAGTTCAGCAGGCAAATCGGCCCTGAGCTTTCACCACCACAACCGCGCCGGCGCTCCTTCGCAAGCTCAGTCGCGCCGTACAATTTTTCTTCGTCTTGACCCAGGGCTGATGCCCTGGGCTAAAAGCTGTTCCGCCCTCCGGGCTGCCGCAATGGCGGCTTGAATCGGACTCCTGATACAGAGTTTGTTTTTATCTCTAATGAGGGCTAACGGGTTTGGGCTATTGGTGGCTGCGTAAAACCGCACGCATAGGCGCGGATGGCCAAATCTCATTTCGCCGTGAGCTGCCGCTTTACGATTTCGCTCACCAGCTTGCCGTCCACGCGGGCTCCGGCGGCCTGAAAGTGTGCCATGACTGCCTTCATGACCGCGCCCATGTCCTTTAGTGTGGGGCTGCCCATCTCCGCCACCTTGGCCCGCACCACCGCCTCGATCTCCGCCTCCGTCACCGCCTGCGGCAGATAGGACTCGATCAGCTTGATTTCGGCGGCTTCCTTATCGGCCAGCTCCTGGCGGCCACCCTTGGTGAACTGCTCCACCGAGTCTTTGCGCTGCTTTATCAGGCTGTTAAGGACCTGCATCTCCTCGTTGTCGTCCAGTTTGCCGCGCTTCTCAATTTCGCGGTTTTTGAGGGCGGCTTTGACCATGCGCAGGGCGGAAAGGCGGCGCTCATCCCGGGCCCGCATGGCCTCGGTCATGTCCTTTTGTACTTTTTCGCTGATGCTCATCGTGGTTCATTATAGAGGCTGGCCTTCCCCCTTAAAGGTATGATTGCGACCCAGGGGCCGCAGTGTACCCCTTGGCATCATTGGACTTGCGCCCTGCCACCCCCAGGAAAGGCGCGTAAGCCCATGCACCATAACGCCCGGCGCTTAACCGCATGATGAGCTCACTTTCACCACTAGCCATCGTACTGGGAATAATCTTCGGCCTGGCCGTACTGGGCGCCGGGATCGCCCTGGTGTACAACCTGCGCAAGTTTGCCGGGTTTCGCCCGGTGGCCCGCGACGCGGAGAAAATTGCGGACGCCCTGGCCGGGGAACTGTTTCGCGACGGCGGCGACCTGGTAATTTCCGGCAACTTCAGCCGCCTGCCGACGGTGGTGCGCTTTTCGAATAAAGAGGATGTGCCCGGCCTGAACATCCGCATGGGCGTTCCGGCCAACTTTACCCTGTGGATTGCGCCCCGTTCCTCCGACCCCGGGGAAGGGCGGGCCATCGTGCGCACCGGGGACGCGGCTTTCGACAGCCGCTTCATCACCCGCAGCGACGATCCGGGACAGGCGCGGCTGTTTCTGGCTTTACAGACCGTGCCCCGGGCCATCCATCAACTTGCCTGCTCGAACGGGAGTTTCCTGGCTATTACTCCGGCCTCGGTGGAAATCAGCGAACTGGTGATTCCGGGAGAATCGCCGGCCCGTCACGTCCTGGACCATCTGCAATCGGTGGCCACGCTGGCGGCGGCGCTCAAGCACATGCCCGCGGCCGACACCGTGAAAGTGGAACCGCTGCGCAAGGAAAAACGCATTCTGGGGCGAGCCGCCATTGTGGTCGGAGCCATCACCGCAGTGGTGGTGGTCATCGCCGCCACTCAGCGGGCGGCGCGTAAGGAGGTCCCCGTGCTGGCCCAGAGCAACAGCGCGGCTGCCGGCGTCCTGCCGGTTGATGCCACGCTGATCGCCGGGGTGAACGATTGGCGAGCCGCTACGGCGGACGACTTCAACCCGGATGCGGCGGCCTGGCTGCGCAGCACCGGGGCGCCGGTGAGCGGGCGCGTGTTGGGGGATTTTTCCGGCCGCGGCAGCGACCAGGATGTGGCCTACGTACTGGTGCGTTCCGACGGGGTACGGCGCATCGCGCTGCTGGCCGATGGCGTAGACCGCTACGATGTCCGTTATCCCTCGATCGCGCTAATCGCGCGCGTGCCCAAATCCTCTTTGCAGGGAGTCCGCTGGCTAGGTCCGGCTCCAGCCAATGTCGGAGGGGATGGCCTGCTGATTGTGCGTGACGGCGACGACCCGCACTCGGGCCTGGTGCTGTTCCTGGTCAACAACCGCATCGTGACTACTGTGCCCGACAACTACCAGAGTCTGAGCCCGCAATAGCTTCCCCAGTTAAGAGCTAAGATCGAATTTCAGGATAGTTTCGCTTCTGGCTGCAGCTGCAGCGTCTCCACAACCTTCTTGCTATGCACGTGATCCAGGTAACGGTGCCGCCGGCAGAATTGCGAGCCTTCCTGGGTGGCGCGCCGGCAGCGCGCGCTCTGCAGCATGATGGCGGAGCGGAGCTGGGTCGCATGGCAGCGCTGTGCGCCGCAGGCGGCGCAGCTGTGGTCATCACGCCAGGCATGGCGATGTCGGATCATACTCATAAAGGTCCCCATCTGCTGCGCCGGATAAACGGCGAGCGGGTCGGAGTAGCGACTTTGAAATGCCAATACTCAAAGCCGGCACCCCAGGAGCATCAGCTCAATAGTTTGGACGGTCAGACGACAAGAAACGTTGTGTGGTATGGTGAGTAGAACCCGCCAAAGTTATAGAAGACAGAAGGTTTATTCAGGTATTGATAGCAAACGCTAGCAGCATATATCTAGTCCCGCGCGGGCAGGCGAACGGGGGATGCTCTTCGCAGCTTCCCGCTTTGGACCGACCACCGGCCAGCAACTCTGCGCAAAGGTTTTCCTTCACCTCCTCCGTGAGCTAAGCTGAAAGGGATTCCTAAAACTTTCACGAGAAGGTCTCCTACTCCCATGTTGCGAAAGACACGCTTGTTTACTCCCGGGCCAACGCCGCTGCTGCCGGCGGCGCAGGTGGCTATGGCTTCGGCCGGCATGCACCACCGCACAGCGGAATTTCGCGCCTTGTTTACGCGCACCCTGGCCGACCTGAAGGAATTTATCGGCACCCGCAACGACGTCCTCATACTTGCCTCCTCGGGCACGGGCGCCATGGAAGCTTCAGTAACCAACCTGACCTCCCCTGGCGACCAGGTGCTGGTACTCAGCGCGGGCAAATTCGGCGAGCGCTGGCGCGACCTGGCACAGGCTTTCGGCTGCCAGGTGGAGGTGCTGGGCGCGCCTTATGGCCAGACCTTCTCTGCCGCCGAGGTCCGCGAAAAGCTCACTCCCGGGGTGCGCGCGGTCTATGTGCAGGCCACCGAGAGTTCCACCGGCGCGCGGCATGATGTGGAAGCCATCGCCAAGCTTGTGCATTCGCAAGCGCCGCAGGCGCTGCTGGTGGTGGACGCCATCACCGGGTTGGGCACCACCCGCCTGGATGTGGACGGATGGGGAATTGACGTCATCATTGGCGGCTCGCAGAAGGCGCTGATGATCCCTCCCGGCCTGGCTTACCTGGCGGTGAGCGAGCGCGCCTGGCAACGCATGGAGAGCACGCGTTCGCCGCGCTATTACTTCGACTTGCGCAAGGAGCGCAAGGCCACCAGCAAAGGGGAGTCGGCCTTTACCCCGGCCACTGCTCTCATAGCCGCCCTGGGCGCTGCTTTGGACCATTTGCGGCAGGGAGGCGAAGGGGACCTTGCCGCGGGACGCGACCGCCTGATTTCTGGCGCTGAACTCTGCGCCCAGATGACGCGGGCCGCGGTGGCGGCGCTGGGCTTGCGCCTTTTTTCGCCCACTTCGCCGGCTTCGGCGCTCACCGCCGTGGTGCCGCCGACGGGGTTGGATTCGGGCAAGATTGTGGCCGGCCTGCGCGACAAATTCGGCGCCGTGGTGGCCAACGGCCAGGGCGAAATGAAAGGCAAGCTCTTTCGCATCGCCCATATCGGCTACTACGACTACCTGGACACCATTGGCATAATCGGAGCCCTGGAGCATGTGCTGGCTGCAACAGGCTCGTCCGTCGAACTGGGCGCCGGCTTGCGCGCCGCGCAGGAAGTGTACGCCGCGGAGGCGGAGGCGTCGCAACCCGCCACCGCCCGCGCCTGATCGGAAGCTGCCATGAAAATTGTTATCGCAGAAAAGATCTCTTCTTCCGCCGTCGAGCTGCTGAAGGAAGAATCGCGCTGGACCGTCATCACCCACGAGCAACTCAACGGCAATCTCCCGGGCCAGGTCGAGGGCGCTGACGCCCTGATCGTGCGCTCCGCTGTCTATGTTGATTCGGCCCTGCTGGAGCACGCCCGCAAGTTGAGGGTGATCGGCCGCGCCGGCGTTGGCGTGGACAACATTGACCTGGAAGCCGCCACCCGTAAAGGCATTGCCGTGATGAACACCCCCGGAGCCAATGCGGTGGCCGTGGCGGAGCATACTTTTGCGCTCATGCTGGCCCTGGCCCGCCACATCCCACATGCGGACGGGACCACCCACGCCGGGAAATGGGAGAAAAAAGGCCTGCAGGGCACCGAATTGCGCGGCAAAACTTTGGGCATTGTCGGCCTGGGCCGCATTGGCATGGAAGTGGCCAAGCGGGCGCGCGTGTTCGGCATGAAGGTGATCGCCCATGATCCGTTTATTTCCACCGCGGTGGCGCGGGAGCAGGGCATTCACCTCACCCAACTGGAAGAGGTCTACCGCGAGAGCGATTATCTGACCCTGCACGTCGGCCTGACTCCGCAGACGGCGCACATGATCAACGCCGAATCGCTGCCCAAGCTCAAGCGCGGCGCTCGCCTCATTAACTGCGCTCGCGGCGAACTGGTGGACACGGCGGCAGTGGCTGAGGCTCTAAAGTCGGGCCAACTGGCCGGCGCTGGCCTCGACGTCTTCGAGCACGAACCGCCCAAGGGCTCTCCGCTGCTCGAAATGGCGAACGTGGTCCTCACGCCGCATATTGGCGGCTCGACCCACGAGGCGCAGGAGGCGGTCGGGTATCAGATCGCGCAGCAGGTGAAGGAATACCTGAAGCACGGTGTCATCCAGAACGCAGTCAACGTGCCCTCGGTATCGCACGACGAATACCTGGAGATGCAGCCCTACATCGTTCTGGCTGAGCGGTTGGGCGGCTTTCTGGCACAGATTGTGGAAGGCGCGCCGCAGGAGATTTCGCTGCGTTACAGCGGAGCCATTGCCGAATGGAAAACGGAACTGGTGCGCAACGCCGCCATCAAAGGCGTGCTCAACCAGATGGTAACGGAAAACGCCAACCTGGTGAATGCGGCCGCGCTGGCGGAAAGCTGCGGCGTGCGCGTGCACGAGGCGCGCAAGAGCAAAGGCGTGGGCGGGGCGGGAAACGTGATTTCGCTGCTGCTCAAAACCGCAGCCCAGGAATGCCTGGTGAAGGGCACCGTTCTGCACAGCGCCTCGCCGCGCCTGTTGGCGGTGGACGACATTGACGTAGAAGCGCCGCTGGAGCGTAATCTCATCTTCCTGCGCAATCGCGACGTGCCCGGCGTGATCGGAAAAATCGGCACCACGCTCGGCGAGCACAAGATCAACATTGCCAATTTTTCCCTTGGACGACGCGCTCATGACGGAGAGGGAGGCGTACGCCAGGCCATCGCTGTGGTGCACGTGGACAGCCGCGTGCCGGAGAATGTGCTGGCGGAGTTGCGCAAGATAGGGGCGGTGGAGCGGGCCCGCGCCATCCGCCTGTGACATCCATTCTTCACCACCGACGGCAAAGGGAAACTTGCAATCAGCAATTAAATTGATAATTCGTCAAGGGAGTTTTTGACGCATTCAGTCGGTTGTTCGCCTTTCCGTTGACCTGTCTCCGGAGTAGTCCTAACATTTCCGCCAATGGGCGCCCCTTCCCAATTCGTGGGTCATACGATGTCGCACTATCGGATCCTGCGCATGATTGGCGGTGGCGGGATGGGGGTGGTTTATGAGGCGGAAGACCTCAAGCTTGGTCGTCACGTCGCACTGAAGTTCCTTCCCATAGAATTCGCCAAGGACCCGCAGGCACTGGAACGGTTTCGTCGAGAGGCCCGGGCGGCTTCTGCCCTCAATCATCCGAATATTTGCACCATCTACGAGATTGATGAGGCAGATGAACAAGTGTTCATCGCTATGGAATTGCTCGAGGGGCAGACGCTCAAGAATCTGATCGTTGCAGGGCGTCTTGAAATCGAAACGGTTGTGTCCTTGGGGATTCAGATTGCGGATGCGCTGGACGCAGCGCATTCGAAAGGCATTATTCACCGGGACATTAAGCCTGCCAATATCTTTGTGACGGGCCGGGAGCAGGCGAAAATTCTTGACTTCGGGCTTGCGAAAGTCATTGTTGACCCCCCGGCGGCAACATCGCCATCGAGCCCAACCTTGGACAGTCCCGCCCGCCTGACTAATTCCGGAGCAACGCTCGGCACTGCGGCCTACATGTCCCCAGAACAACTAAGGGGCAAAGAACTCGACCCAAGGACGGATCTGTTTTCGTTTGGGGCAGCCCTGTACGAAATGACAACGGGAGCATTGCCCTTTCGGGGCGACACTTCGGCACTGATCTTCAACGCCATTCTCGAGCGCCCACTGGTGCCAGCGGTTCGGATTAACCCTGATGTTCCGCCCAAGCTGGACGACATCATCAACAAATGCCTGGAGAAGGACCGTAACCTGCGTTACCAGCATGCCGTCGATATACGCACTGATCTTCAGCGCTTGAAACAACATGCGGAGTCGGGCAAGGCCCTTGCACATGCCGAACCACACTCCAAAAGAGTCTTCTTCTTGACCCTTGCGAGAATACTGGCTCTCGCGGCGATCCTGGCCATTCTGGCTGGGGCTGTGCTTCATTTCTCGCGGCAACGTTCGAACGTTCTGGACTCGATTGCGGTGCTGCCACTAGCGAATACTACTTCTGATCCAAGCGCCGATTATCTGAGCGAGGGCATAACTGACGGCCTAATCAACAGCTTGTCCGAACTACCCGACCTTACAGTGAAATCGGAACGTTCGGTATCGCATTACAAAGGACGCGACATTGACCCGCAATTTGTCGGGCGGGAGCTTGGCGTGCGGGCTGTCCTTGTGGGTAAGATCGCGCAGCATGGAGACTCGCTTTCGATAAATGTGGAACTGGTTGATTCTCGAGATGACAGCCACATCTGGGGAGATGAGTACACTCGCAAGTTGGCTGATATAGCTGGCCTGCAAGAGACAATCTCGAAGGATATTGCTGAGAAAGTGCGCCCCAAACTGGGCGGGGAACAAAGAACTCACCTGGCTAGGCCTCAGACCCAAAGTGCTGACGCGTACCGGCTCTATCTGGAAGGCCGTTTTTACTGGAAAAAGAGAACCGAAGAAGGACTTAACAAGGGCATCCGGCGCTTTCAACAGGCGCTGGAAAGGGATCCCAATTACGCCCTCGCTTATGCTGGTCTGGCAGATTCCTACAACATGTTGGCTTGGTGGCAATTTGTCTCCTCGAACGAGGCGGGACCAAAGGCGAAACAGGCTGCGTTGAAGGCGCTGGAGCTGGATCCTTCGCTTCCTGAGGCCCGTGCCTCACTCGGGCTTGAGAAGGCTGTATATGAATGGGATTGGGTTGGCGCAGAAAAGGAGTTCAACGAAGCACTTCGCTTAAACCCGAGCTACGAGACAACATACCGGTGGTACGGTTCCGTCCTCAGCCCGATGGGCCGCCTCGAGGCGGCAGTAGCATCGGCAAAGCGAGCGCAAGAACTAGACCCCACTTCACTAATTGACAGTTCGAATTTAGGGTTCAATTTCTATCTCGCGAGAAGATATGACGAAGCACTGGACCAGTTGCGGAAAACAGCGGACATGGACGCCAACTACTTCCCTACCCACCGATGGCTGGCGCTTGCTTACCTTGGAAAGTCTATGCCTGAGCAGGCCCTTCAGGAGGCAAAGCGGGCGGCCATCCTGTCCAACAACAGCACCGATTCGTTAACCGTTCTTGCCAGTTCCTACGCAGCCTCGGGTAACAGAAAGGAAGCGACGGAGATACTCCGAAGTTTGCAAGCGGCTTCGAAATCGCGATATATTTCCACTTTCGAAATCGCAGCCGTTTTCGCGAGCCTAAATCAGATCAACCAAGCTTTCGAGTTCTTGCAGAGAGCCGATGAGGAACACAACTACTGGCTCCCATACCTGAACCAGGACTCCCGGTTTGACAGGCTGCATTCCAACCCGCGCTACACAGCCCTGCTGCACCGGATGGGGCTGCCGCATTGAAAACAGCACAGGACATCACTCCGGTGCTCGGTCAAAGACTTAAGATCAAACGCCCTTTTTGTTTGCGCGCGGCGAACAATTCGTCGTCACCCTCCGCCTCGGTGGTCAAGAACTACGCAACCGCCGGCTCTCCGCCAGCATGGCCATGCTGTGCATCAGATTCTGCAGCGTGACAATGCCCACCAGGCGCTGGTCTTCCACTACCGGAACCAGCGTCAACCCGCCTCGCGTAATCTTGTGGAACACGCCGGCCAGCGATTCACCTTTCTGCCCCACTTCGTATACCTGGTTCATGGCTGACTGCACGTAGGAGTTGCCGCTGGCGCGCAAGGCCTGCAGGATCTTCTGCTTGGAGATCACGCCCACCATATCGCTGCCGCGGATGACGGGAAAATCATCCTGCAGGCAGTGCACCGCCTTGTGCAGCGCATCTTCCAGCGTGTCGCCGGGCGAGAGGGTAGCGAAGTCGGTGAGCATCACTTCCTCCAGCCGCACCCGCTCCAGCACCGAGTAAAAGAGCACCGAACGCTCCTCCAGTTGTGCTCCCAGGAAGAGGCAGACTCCCACCACTACCAGCCAGGTGTTCCACACCATGCCGGCGAACATCATGAGGATGGCGATCCCCTGGCCCAGGCTGACGGCTTGGCGCGTGGCCTGCAGCATGTCTGTGCGGCGGGCGAAGAGGGCGCGCAGCACCCGTCCGCCATCCAGCGGATAGGCGGGCAGCAGGTTGAAGGCGACCAGAAACAAGTTGCACCACACCAGGCTGCGCAGCAGGTGGCCGGAATGCACCAGCGGCAGCTTCCACAAACCCACTCCCGGATACATGGCCAGCACGGCCGCGACGGAGATGCCGGCCACGGCCAGGCTGGCCAGCAACCCGGCAGCCGCTACTCGCAGGTCGCGTTTCCAAAAGGGAATGCTTCCGGTCCCGTTCACAGCATCAATTTGCTGACTTTCATCCAGCAGCGTGACGCCGCCGATAGGCAGAAGAATGATGGCGCGAGGCGGAACCCCCAGACGGCGCCCAGCGGCCGCCTGCGCCAGTTCGTGCACCAGCACGGAAGCCAAGATGATGGCCACCAGCGCGAGGCCGCGCCCCGCGCCCGCCGGACCCTGCGGCGGCGCTTCGGTGAACCACACAAACACCAGCACCAGCAGGAAGGTGACGTGGATGCGGATATCGGCGCCGAACATCCGTCCTGCAGGAAGCGACCAGTTTCTCATGTCTGAGGAAAGGCGCGGGAAAGGGCCCACGCCGTGAATCCATATAGTTTAGACTGAGCAGCCCGCGCAGGCGAATTTTCCTGGGCAGGCCCAGGACACGAAGGTGAGGGTCATCGCCGGCAAATACCGCAGCCGTCCACTGCGCTCCCTGCGCGGACTCGACATTCGCCCCACCTCTGACCGCCTGCGCGAAACCCTGTTCAACGTGCTGACGAGCGGCGCTCCCGAACGCCTGGCGGACACGGTGTGGCTGGATCTCTTTGCAGGGACCGGCGCCGTCGGAATCGAGGCGCTGAGCCGCGGCGCCCGCATGGTCTACTTCGTGGAAGAGTCAGCCCGGGCAGCGAAACTGGTGCGGCAAAACCTGGGCTCGCTGGGCATTGAAGCTGACAGCTTTGAAGTGATTGAGCGCGATGTTCTGGCGGGCTTGCGGCGCCTGGATGCTCAGGCTGTTGCCTGTGATTTCTGTTTCCTCGATCCACCCTACCGCTTGCACGAGGGTTACGCCGACACCGTAGGCTTTCTTTCGCAATCGCGCCTGCTGCAGCCCAGCAGCGTGGTGATTGCCGAGCATGACCGCAAATTCGACCCACCCGCGCAGGTGGGGGCGCTGCAGCGTTATCGCAAACTGGAGCAGGGAGATGCGGGGCTGAGCTTTTACCGGAGAGAGTAGTCAGGACTCAGTAGTCAGGAGTCAGGATAAAGCAGGATTTGTGGCGCGGGCGCCCCCGCCCGCGGTTTGTAGCGCCGGCGTCTCGCGGCTCCTGAGGGGCTAGTGTATGAAAG
This sequence comes from Terriglobales bacterium, assembly GCA_035702725.1. GTDB lineage: Bacteria > Acidobacteriota > Terriglobia > Terriglobales > Acidobacteriaceae > JAICWP01. The sequence goes on from DASSQB010000677.1 coordinate 28,848, forward strand.
GGAGCACTTGTGCCCTGAGGTACTTAAGAAACTCGTCCTGATTGGTGAACACGGCAAAATGCCCGGCGCCTTCGATGGTCGCAAAAGCTTTGTGAGGCGCACGCAGTGAATCCAGGTAGGCCTTGGCCAGGCTTACCGGCGTAGTGTAGTCCTCAGCGCCTTGAATGACGAACACCGGGACGGCGAGTTCACCGCCGAGAAGCTTTCGGTCGAGTTCATCAAAAAATGGTGCGAGGTGCTCGCCACTCACGCTCTGTCCGTCAAACCAGTCGTTGATGTCGCCCACCGAGTATCCGGGTGCAGTGAGCGCGAAACCCAGAGCCGACGCGAGAAAGACGTCTGCCCGCTCAAACAGCATCGCCCACTTGTGTACAACTCCGAAGCCCTTTCCGTCCTTATACGGAGGCGGGCCAATTTCCTTCAGTTCTTGAACCGCCTGCAAATTGCCTTGACGAGACGCGCGCTCCAAGACAGTTGTGTAGGCCACGGAGGACGATCGCGAAAACTCGGCAGCAACCTGACCCGTCCCAACGAACGCATAGAACAGGTCCGGCCGCGCCTTTACCATGAAAAATCCGAGGACGGAGCCCCAGGAGTGCCCGACGAGAAGGATTTTATTCTTATGCAGCGTCTTCTTCAGCAGTTCGGAAAGCTCAATACCGTCCTGCACCATTCGGTCCGGTGTAATCGTGGACGCAGAAGAGGCTCGGTTTCGTCCGAATGTTCTCCCAGCGCCGCGCTGGTCCCATTGCACAACGGTGAAATACTTCAGCCAGTTGCGAAAGCCTGCGTAACCCCAGGGGTTGGTGGCATCTCCGGGCCCGCCATGCAGGAACAGTAGCACCGGGTTATTGCGGTCCTGGCCGCGAATCGTGATCCATTGCTCGATTCCACCGATCTTAACGTAGGTGGCTTCGTCGATTCCGTTCGGCGCCGTAATTGCATATGTTCGCGCGTTGCGGGCACGCAGGAACTTGAGCGCAGGCTCTAACTTCTGGAAATCGGCGACTTCGGATGCGACCGATGGGGCTGACTGACCGCTGCACGAGCCGTGCACGCCGAAAAGGAACAGGATCGAGATAATGGAGATGCCCATGACGTTGCGGAGCAGGTTCAGAGCGACGGTGATGCTTTTGCTGAACCAGATCATGGGTTTAACGAACTAAGGCACGCATCACAAGAGCGCATAAGAAGTGCGGCAAAAAGCAAAAAGTTGCTCGCCCACGTAGTAGACGGGCCAAAACGAATTTTGTTACCGACAGAGGATCGCCACAGCCGCGCTCCTCAAGTTGCAGGCCTTCGGCTGTTGGCTCTGCTGACGTGGTCGGCGGCCTTAGAGGGCATTGACGTGAGCATCTTTCAAAAAAATAGAGCCGATCTCTCGTCAGATAAAATGCGTGAAGAAACGGTGCTTTTGAAACACGCCTGACCGCTGCAGGCTGACCTGACGCCTGAGCCCCGGCGCCTACATCAGGATTTCGCGTGCCCGCGAAGCGATGGGGTGCTGCATCTCGGCCAGTTCGTTCTTCACCAGGTTCAGGCCGTAAACGCACTGCTCAAAGTGCTCGGAGAGGCGGGCAAACATGGGCGCGACCTTGGCGTACTCGAAGAATTCGAACTTGGAGACGATATAGTAGCTTTCCTTGCCCGCCTTCATGAAGTCCACAAAATTTTCCAGCCGCTGCCGCCGCATGCGGAAGTGGTTGATGCTCTCGGGAAACATGCCGGTAAAAAACAGGGTGAAGTCGCCGATGTGCTTGCGCACCTGGCGTTCGCGATCGAAGGAAGGCGCGGGGCCGTAAACCGGGTCGGATTCCAGCAGCATCTCGCCCACATCGTCCAGGGGCTTGCCGGCCGTATTGCGCAATTTGAAGAGCTGGTCCAGTTCGCAGAATTCGGCCAGCATATTGGCCACGTAGCCGCTTACCTCCGGGTCGCGCATACCCAGTTCGTCCATGTAGTGCCGGCTAACCAGTTCCACAAACAGGTCCCGCAAAGGATGCGATTCAGGAATCACTTGGTTCTCCTCGCTCCGTTCCTGCGCCAAAACTACTGCTTTTGGCGTTTACTTAACGCAAGCTGCAGGCGAAAGCAAGTGACTTTTGATGTGAGCCATTGGTGTGTTCGTCCCTTACCGCGCCGGGCGCGCCTTTCCGCGCCTCTTAATTGGACAACACGGTTTCGGGAAGGGTTGCAGTAGCCCAATGCACACTGCTGGGCAAGGGCTTAGAGCTGTTGGCGCTCTCGCTCGCTGGCTGCTAATCCGGGGACAAGAGGACAGGTTGTGGCACACTGGAAGTGGAGGAGCCTCGTAATGTCACGTAAGAACATTTCCAGCGGCGCACCGTGGGAGCCCGTCGTCGGCTACTCCCGTGCTGTGCGGGTAGGCCCCTACATCCACGTGGCCGGCACCACTGCTGTGAAAGACGGCAAGGTGGTGGGCAAAGGCGACCCCTACGCCCAGGCCGTGCAGATCTTCCGCATTATCGAAGGCGCCCTCCAGCAGGCGGGCGCCAGCCTTCAGGATGTGGTGCGTACCCGCAGTTTCCTGGTCAACATCGCGGACTGGGAAAAGGTGGGCAAGGCGCATGGGGAATTCTTCCGTGACGTGCGTCCCGCCGCCACCATGGTTGGCGTCACCGGCCTGGTCTCCCCCGATATGCTGGTGGAAATCGAGGTGGATGCGATTGTCGAATCTTAGCCTGAGTGCAACCCCGGCTACGGCGGCGCAGTCCAATGGCTAACATGCTGTGCTGCCACTGGTTACCTTGGTGGCATTTGTTGCACCGGGTGGCCGGAATTCGGCATCAAACGCGTTATAATGACGTCAGTTCTCGCCAAAGGACGGTCTTTCCAAGATCGAAGTGCAGATGCCTAACCGATTTAAAGCGTTAATTCTCTCCATCTCTCTTGTCGTGGTGCTGTTCATGGTGGCTGGCGGCCTGGTGGTCCGGGCTTCCGACAATAATGACGGCGCTTACCGGCAGCTCGGCGTTTACAGCGAAGTTCTTTCCCGCATCCGCAGCGAATACGTGGAGGAGCCGAACATCCCCAAGGTGACGGATGGGGCGCTCCACGGCCTGCTGGAGTCACTGGACGCCAACTCCAGCTACCTCAATCCCGACCAGTACCGGGAATATAAAGCGCACAAGCGGGAAGGCAAGGCCGATATCGGCGCCGCCATCTCCAAGCGCTTCGGTTACGCCGCCATCATTGCGGTGGTGCCAGGCGGGCCGGCGGATAAGGCTGGCATCGAGGGCTCTGACATCATCGAGTCCATCGAGAATCAGAGCAGCCGCGACATGTCGCTGGCGGAAATCCGCGCGAAGCTTTCCGGCACTCCGGGGTCGAACGTTGTGGTTTCCATCGTGCGCGCCCGCCGTGCCGAGCCGCAGAAGATCACCATCACGCGCGATGTGGTGAGCTTCCCCCCGGTCTCCGATAAGATGCTGGAAGACCAGATCGGCTACATCAAGGCGGACATGATTAACAAGGGCAAGGCGCAGGAGATTGCCACGAAGGTGAAATCCCTGCAGCACGAAGGCGCCAAGAAGCTGATCCTTGACCTGCGTGACTGCGCCGACGGCGACGAAGCGGAAGGCGTAACGGTGGCCAACCTCTTCCTGAACCATGGCACCATTGCTTATCTGCAGGGCCAGAAATATCCGCGCCAGACCTTTAATGCCGAACCCTCCAAGGCGGTGACCAACCTGCCCCTGGTGGTGATGGTGAACCGCGGCACTGCCGGGCCGGCCGAGATTGTCGCCGGGGCCATCATGGAGAATGGCCGGGGCGACATAGTGGGTGACAAGACCTTCGGAGTAGGCTCGGTGCAGAAGCTGATCGAAATTCCCGACGGCTCCGCCCTCATCCTTTCCATTGCCAAGTACTACACGCCCAGCGGCAAAGCCATCCAGGATACGGCGATTACACCCAATGTGCTGGTGGCCGATGCCGACCAGGACGCGGTTTTGCCCGACGATGACAGCGGCCCAACGACCGACCAGGAGCGCAAAATCGAGAAGCAGCGCGAAGACGACCAACTCCATAAAGCCATTGACGTGCTAAAGACGCGTCAGGCCAAATCTTAGTTTCCACGTTTCTCGACCATCGCGCGCCCGCTGGCGCGCGATTTTTTTTGAACCAGTGGTCAGTTGCCAGTGGTCAGTCAACAGCAGTCGGCGCTTATCCTTTGGAGAGCGTCGGCCCCCAAAAAAAAAAGCAAAAGCAGGTCCTTCGCTGCGCTCAGGATGACAATACAAATGCTCGGATGACAATACGAATGTGGCTCAGGATGAGAATCTAGCCGCTTCTTCCCCCTGAGGTCTCCTAACTGACAACTGGCAACTGAGAACTGGCCACTGCTCCAGTGCTATGCTGAACTCATCCTCCCATGAAGTTGCTGGACGCAGACCGCCCTCCAATACAAATCCGTACTCCCGAAGAGGCAGCGGCCCGGCGCCGCCTGGTGGCCTGGATTGTGTACGCGGTGCTGGTGCTGCTGGCCGCCGGCGCGGGCTCCCTGGCCGGCCTCCTGTTCGTCTACAACACTGACCTGCCCCAAGTGGATGACCTGGAGCATTACCGTCCCATTTCCAACACGGAGCTTTACGACGACCAGGGGCGCGTGATCGGTTCTTTCGCCCTGCAGCGCCGGGTAGTAGCCCGCTACCAGGACTACCCGCCCGTGCTGCGCGAGGCGGTGATCTCCATCGAGGACAAGAACTTTGAGAAGCACTGGGGCGTGAACGTGTGGCGCATTCTGGGCGCCGCCTGGCGCGACCTTATCTCCGGCGGCAAAGTCCAGGGCGCCTCCACGCTGACCATGCAACTTTCGCGCAACCTGTTCCTTTCGCCGGAGCGCACGTATGGGCGCAAGCTGGAGGAGATACTGCTGGCCATCCAGATTGAGCGGCGCTTCACCAAGGCGCAGATTTTCACGCTCTATGCCAACCAGATTTTTCTCGGCCACGGCGTTTACGGGTTTGAAACCGGCGCCGAATTCTACTTCGGCAAGCACGCCCGGGATTTGACTCTGCCCGAAGCCGCCATGCTGGCCGGTTTGCCTAAGGCGCCCAGCGCCTATTCACCTATTAACAGCCCGGAGCGCGCGCTGCGCCGCCGCAACCTGGTGATCAACTCCATGCTGGAGGACGGCAAGATTACGGCCGCGCAAGCCACTGCCGCCAAAGAGGAGCCCATCCGCCTGAACCTGCAGACCGACCCCAATTCGCTGGCGCCCTACTTTGTCGAGGAGATTCGACGTTATCTGGAAAAGAAGTACGGCAGCGACCAGGTTCACCAGGGAGGACTGCGGGTTTACACCACCCTGGACATGGACATGCAGAAATCGGCGAACCAGGCGGTATTAGACGGACTGGACGCCTACGAGCACCGCCACGGGTGGAAGGGCCGCCTGGAAAATGTGCTGCTCGAGGGGCAGACACTGGAGGCTTACCACAACCCCGACTGGGACGAGACCATAGTGCCGAGCGCATACGTGCACGCGCTGGTCACGGAAGTTGCCGGGGGCGAGGCAGTGGTGAAGTTCGGCCGCTATTTCGCTTCGCTGGGGCCCGCCGAAGTGGCCTGGACCGGGCGGCGCGTTTCCCAGTTGATGGCTCCTGGCGACGTCGCCTACGTCAAAGTGGTTTCGCTTGGACCGGACAACCGGGCGCGGGTAACGCTGGAGCAGGATTCCGGGGTGCAGGGCGCGCTGGTCGCCATTGACAACGCCAGCGGCGCCATTAAGGCCATGGTGGGCGGACGCGACTTCGACACCTCCAAGTTCAACCACGCCACCCAGGCGGAGCGTCAGGTGGGCTCCTCCTTCAAGCCCTACGTCTACACCGCCGCGATTGACCAGGGGGCCACGCCCGACGACGTGGTGCTCGACGCGCCCGTGACCTTCAATACGCCTTCCGGGCCCTACATTCCGCACAACTACGACGAGAAATTCGAAGGCAACATCACCCTTCGCCGCGCGCTGGCCAATTCGCGCAACATTCCCGCCCTGAAAATGGCGGAAAAGGTCGGCATTGAGACGGTGATCAGTTACGCCCATCGTTTCGGCATCAGCGAAGAGATTCCTGACTACCTGCCAATTGCCCTGGGCGCTGCCGACGCCACCGTGCTGGAGCAGACCTCCGCTTTCAGCGTTTTCCCCGAAGACGGCGTGCGCCTGCTGCCGCGCTACATCACCAAAGTGACGGATTACGACGGCCGCCTGCTGGAGGAGAACTATCCCGACGTGCGGGACGTGATCAGCCAACGCACCGCGCGCATTATGACCTCAATGCTTCACGAGGTGGTGCTGCACGGAACGGCCGTTGCTGCCAGCCGCATGCCCTATCCGCTGGCGGGCAAAACCGGCACCACCAACGACTTCACCGACGCCTGGTTCATTGGCTTTTCGCCCAACCTGACCTGTGGAGTGTGGGTGGGATTTGACGAGAAAAAGTCGCTGGGAAACAAGGAAACCGGAGCGCGGTCGGCGCTGCCCATCTGGATGCAGTTCATGTCGGCGGCCCTGAAAGGCCGCGACCCCGGCGAGTTCCAACCTCCGCCCCCCCTCCAGCCCAGCGCCGTGGTGCAGAAGGTGGACACGCCCGATAGCGCGCCCACGGCGGATGAAACGCACTAGCCTTATCATCTGTCACAAAAACGGGCTACAATCGGGGCATCGTCCGCGTCAAGACACTGTTTCGCCTGCTTTCGCTAGCCATGATCCTGCTCATGGTGGCCATGGTGTCGGCCATTACCACCATGCGCCTGGCTATCCACGGGCGGGAAGTAGCGGTACCCAACTTTGTGAACATGATGCCGGCCGACGCCCAGCGCCTCGCCTTGCAGAGCGGCCTCAGCTTTACCGTCGAGCGCCGCTTCTATAGCGCGCAAGTTCCGTTTGGCCGGGTAATGTCGCAGGTGCCGGATGCAGGCACATTGGTGCGGCGTGGCTGGCAGGTGCGGGCCGCCGAAAGCCTGGGTTCGCAGCGCGTCCCCATCCCTGACTTGGTGGGGCAGAGCGGGCGTGCTGCCGAAATCAACATCCGCGAGCGCGGCCTGGAAATGGGAACGCAGGCCACGGCGCATCTCCCCAGTCTCGCGCCAGGCATGGTGATTGCCCAGGACCCTCCGGCCAACGCCCGCGAAATTTCGGCGCCTCGCGTCAGCGTCCTGGTAGCCGCGCCTCCAGACCCGCGGGCCTTCGTGATGCCCAACTTCGTCGGACAGCCGCTGGCTCTGGTCAGCGCCGACATTGAAAAGGCCGGCTTACACGTGGGCAACCTGACCGTGCTCCCTTCTGGCAATGCTGGAGCAACGCCACCAGTCGCTGGCAGCGCGGTGCCGCCTCCTGCTGTTGATTCTGGAACCACCGCCACCATCATCGTCGGCCAGAGCCCCGCCCCCGGGCAGAAGGTAACCGCAGGCACGGTGGTGAATTTTGAAGTGACCCGCTAAAGCACCACCACAAAGGACACGAAGGATCCCAAGTGTTTCAGGTGTTGCCAGCGACCGTCTCTGCACTAACAGTTACTTATTACTCCTGTCATCCTGAGCGAAGCGAATCGTTTCGCTTGCGAAACGACTCGCGGAGTCGAAGGACCCCTGCGTTTTCTTGCACCGGCAATACACCTCAAGGAGTTTCGGCTACCTTCAGCCCACCGAATTCAGTGGAAGCCAATGCTACGTTTTTTCAATGACGGCGGCGAAGAAGCCATCGCAGGGATGCACGCCGGGCAGCGTGCGCAGGTAGAGGCCGTCGGTTATCGAACCCAGGTCTTGCCACACCAGTTCGCCGCGCTCTTGCAAGCGTTCTAGTTCGCCGCGGCAGTCCAGCAGGCGAAGGCCCGCGAACTTCGACAGCAGATCTTCCACCACCGCCTGGTTCTCCTCGTGCTCCAGCGAGCAGGTGGAATAGACAAGCCGTCCGCCGGGCCCCAGGTATTGGAGTGCGGAGCTCGCAATCGCCAGCTGCCGGGCATGTAGATTCGCCAGGTCCTCTGGCTTAAGACGCCATTTGATTTCCGGATTGCGAGCCAATGTGCCTGTGCCGGAGCAAGGCACGTCGGCCAAGACCCGGTCAAACTCGCCGCTCACCGGCAGATGCGCAGCATCGGCCGCAATGACCTGCACGTTTTCCGCCCGCACCAGGCGGCGCAGCAGGCGAGCGCGCTGCGGGTGCAGGTCCGCGGCGATGATCTGCGAATCGGGGTTGCGCTCCGCCAAGATTGCGGTTTTCCCTCCCGGCGCGGCGCAGCAGTCCAGCAGGCGCTGCCCGCATCCCACCAGCGCCGCCACCAGCTGCGAAGCTTCGTCCTGAATTGCCACCCGGCGTTCGCGGAAGGCAGCAGTGTGTGTGATCTCGCCTAGCAACACCCGGCGGGCTTGGGCCATAAATGCGCCAGCTGCCAGCTCGATTCCGACTTGCCGCAGTTCTTCTCCCGCCGCGGTATCGCGCAAACGGATGGCTGTCACGGGTACCTGCTGGTCGTACGCGCAGATGCGCGCGGCTCGGTCTGCGCCGTACTGCGCGACCCAGCGTTTGACCAGCCATTCCGGATGGGCATAGGTGGGGGCCAAACTGGGGGCGGTCGTACTCGCAGGCGGGGCAGAGCGAAGCTTCGGCGCCTTGGCCGCCAACTTACGCAACACGGCATTTACGAACGGCGCGGCGGAGCGCTTGCGTGCTTTTTTTACCAACTCCACGCTTTCGTAAATCGCCGCCCGCGCCGGCACCCGCTCCAGCCAGCCCAGTTGATAGGCGCCCAGGCGCAACGCGACCAGCACCTCGAGATCAAGCTTGGCCAAGGGTTGCGAAGCGATCTCCTCGATGGCCGCGTCCAGCGCTGAGCGCCAGCGCAGCACTCCCATCACCAGCTCGGTGCAGAGCGCATGATCGGGGGGCGAGAGCTTCTTATAGCGCTCGGAATGCAGCAGTTCGGAGGCATAGGCGCTCTGCCGCTC
>DASSQB010000678.1:0-8219 GCA_035702725.1 Terriglobales bacterium
CATCCTGGAATCTACCGCCAGCGCCATCCGCAACACCAAAGGCGAAACCGAGAAACTGGTCATCGTGAACCGCGACATTACCGAGCGCAAACGTGCCGAGCAGATGCTCGTGCACAACGCCTTTCACGACGGCTTGACCGACCTGCCCAACCGCGCACTCTTCCTTGACCGCCTGCAGCACGTGGTCAACCTCGCCAAACGTCATCCCAGTTACAAATTTGCTGTGCTTTTTATTGATGTGGATGAATTCAAGCTCTACAACGACAGTTTGGGCCACACCGCCGGCGACCAGTTACTCATTCAAATCGGGCAGCGCCTGACCGCCTCTCTGCGGCGCGAGGACACGGTTTCCCGGCCTTCGCCCAGCCTGCCGGCTGAGGCCGGTGCCGACGACGATACTCTGGCCCGCCTCGGCGGCGATGAATTCACGGTTCTCCTCTACGATATTCGTGACGCCAGCGATGCTATTCGGGTTTCCGAACGCATTACCTCCAAGCTCGCGGCCCCCTTCACCATCAACAGCCAGGAGATTGTGATTTCCGCCAGCATCGGCATTGCCCTCAGCACTACTCTCCACAGCGGCGCTGAGGAATTACTGCGGGACGCCGATATCGCCATGTATCGCGCCAAGCGCGCCGGCAAGGCCCGCTGCGAGGTCTTCGACTCCGCTATGCATGCCCACGCCGTCAGGCGCTTGCAGTTGGAAACTGACTTGCGCAAGGCTCTGGAGCGGGGCGAATTCCTCAACCATTACCAGCCCATCATGGCCTTGCCCGAAGGCAGGATTGTGGGTTTCGAAGCCCTGGCCCGCTGGCAGAAGGATGACAAACTGGTTCCACCCGGGGAATTCGTGGCCGTGGCTAATGAAACCGGCGTTATCCTGCCGATGAATCGCGGATTGCTTCTCCAAGCCTGTGAACACCTTTGCCATTGGCAGGAGCAGTTCGCTTTCGCCCCGCCGCTTTCCATGAGCATGAACGTATCGGCTCGCGAGTTTGAGCATCCCGACCTGGCCCGGGAAATTGCCGCTACCCTACGCCAGACCGGCGTGCCTCCTTCCAGACTGCAGCTGGAAATTATGGAAACTATTGCCATGGGCGATGCGGAAAAGGCGAGTGCTGTGCTCACGGAGTTGAAGGCCCTGGGCGTGCGCCTCAGTATTGACGACTTCGGTACCGGCTATTCCTCACTCAGCCGCCTGCAGCGTTTTCCCGTGGACACCCTCAAAATTGACCGCAGCTTCATTTCTCAGATGGAGAGTGACCAGGCAAGTCGCGAGATGGTCCGCATTATTATCAGCCTGGCCCATAACTTTCGTCTGCGGGTAGTGGCTGAGGGCGTAGAAACGCAGGCCCAAGCCGACCAATTGCAGCTGCTGGGATGTGAGTTGGCTCAGGGCTATCTTTACTCTCGCCCCATGGCCGCCGATGCCGTTCCTCAGTTCCTGGCTCACACTCGCCATGAAAAGGCCGCTTCGGTAGGGCTTTAGGTCCGTTCAGCGATGCAGCAACTCCAGCAGTTCCTGGTTCCACCTTTCCAGATCGTGCTGTGGCAGGGCCTTCAGTTCCAGCCGCGATGGTTCCCGCTGTGCCAAATAGACCACCCAGATGATCGTTGCGCCCGCATACGCAATACGCGGCAGTGAATTGAGAATCACGTCGGAGAAGGAGCGGAACTGCGTTGCCAGCGCAGCCGCCAGCAATTCCACGCTGGCTATTACGCCAAAACCAAGGGCAACGCCAAAGACGTAGTTGCGCCAGGTCAGCGCAAAATACGAGGCAAACAGGAAGAGCAGCAGCAGCAGCCCGCACTGCACCACGTCAAGGCTACGCTCCAGTACCACCGCGCCCTTAAGGGCAAAGTCTGGTTCGTGGGTTGGCCCCGCAATGGCCGCGATGATCGCCGCCACCAGCAACAGCACGGCCGCCCAGCGAAAGACTACCGCGCCGGCATGACGCAAGCCCTCGTAGGGCCGCAACACATGCGAGAAGATCTCCCAGATAATCCCGAACCGCAGTCCTACCCCAATCGCCTGCGCCGCCCAGTACTCGTACAGGTAAGGCCAGGATATCCTGCCGAAATGACGGTAGATCAAAATGGCGGCAATCTGCTCAATGATGTGAAACGCCAGATACAGAGAAAAGAATGGAAACTGCCGCAGCAACCTATTGTGAAACACTAGGCCCAGCGCGAGAAGGCAGCCCAGGCCACCAGCGACCCAGATAACATACGAAATGGAGACAGGCAGAGACATGGCGGGGCGCCGCTGGGAAAGCATAACGCCTCCACGCGGCGTCCCACAATCGGCAAACTGGAATTACTTCCCGACTCTTACCCGCAAACCCTGGTGACGGGGCTGCACGGAGTGGGGTTAGGCCCATCCGCCACGGAGTACACGGAGAGCGAGCCGGCCAGCAACAGGGAAGCTATCAGAATACGGATGACTTTTTTCACGTAGGGCTCCTTGTGTGCGATGTGCACGCCGCGATTGTCCACGCCAGAATCCCTCAGGTCCGGTTATGTCTCCAGCTACCGGAATTCGGAAAGCGTAACGAAAAGCAATTGTCTGCTCCGGGTGCTCTTGGTTGTGGCTAAGGCAAATGGCCGGCCGGCACGGGGGAGGACAAAATTGACGGGATTTCGGAAACCGTAACGAAACGGGCTTGTAAACACGGTTTTCCGGCAGTCCTGCCTTCCCTCCAGAGGCAGCAAAGCCCCGAAAAACTGGGCTTCCAGGTTGCCCGTCCAAGGCCATGTTCCGAACCACGGAATTGTTAGTCGGGGAGGGCTCCCCCAGGAGGGACCGGGAAATACCCCGGCTGTTCTGCGGACCGAAATTGGAGCAGCCAACTTGTTCGACTACAGGTCGACGCCCGTGCGGGTCTAAGCCATTGGGTCCTCCATCTCTAGCAGGCCCACAGCTATGGCATAGTGCACCAGGTCGGCGCGCGTCTTCAGCCCTAGCTTGTCGTAGATACGGGAACGGTACGTTTCCACGGTCTTGGTGCTAAGTTGCAACTGCTGGGCCACTTCCTGGCTGGTAAATCCCCGGGTGATGGCCCGCAGCACCTGCAGTTCTCGGTGGCTGAGGCGGCCTTCACTGTCGCGGTTGTTACCGCGAGTCCTGTTCAGCAACACATCTGCCAGCGAATCGCTGAGCCGTGGGTCAATAAACCGGTGCCCCTGGCAAGCATTACGGATCGCCAGGAATAGCTCCGCATCGCTGGCTTTGCGCAACACATAGCCGAGCACCCCTGCGGTAAGCATGGAGCGCACATAAGTGATGTTTTCGTTGCTGCTGATCACCACCACCCGGGCCTCCGGGACCTCTTCCACCACCTGAGCTGCGATACGCAACCCGTGTGGGCCCGGAATTGTGATCTCCAGAATGATGACGTTAACGCCCGCACGCTGTGCAATTTCTTTCGCTTGCCCTGGGTTATCCGTTTCCGCCGCTACTTCGAAATCCGGAACCGGAACGAGCATTTGCCGAAGGCCGGTGCGGGTTAACCGGTAATCGGACACGAGCAGGAGGCGGATCTTGTCCATTGCCCTGAGCGCCATTGACCCTATCAGGGTTGGCCGTAAATCTAACAATTCACAGGTTTTTGTTCTGCGCGCAGAACAGAGTTGGGAATCCGTTGGCGCTGCCCTGCTTGAGCTAATCCTGCAGATGGGGAGTAACCCCATACTTGTTGCCGATAATGTAGGAATTGCTACCCATGAATTTGGATCATGTCGGTAGTTACGAGGATTTACAAAGCACCGGATTCGGTGCAACGTGAACTGTTCCATGCCGACCATCCTCGAGGAAAGCCTGTGCACGGAGACGGGTCCAAACCTCCCGGCAGCCATACCACTCAGTCGGCTGACGGAGCGATCGTCTTGAAAGCAAAGGTCTTAGTGGTGGATGATGAGACCAGCGTATGCTCTCTTCTCCGCTCTTTTTTGGAAGGGAACGGCTTCCAGGTGGCGGTGGCAGAGAGCAGCCGCGATGCGCGGGAAGTGGCGGTAGCTTTTCAACCAGATGTCGCCTTGGTGGACTACGCCCTCCCGGATGCCACCGCTCTCGATCTCCTGCGCCAGTTCAAGGAGTTGCAACCCGGTCTGCCGGTGGTGATCCTCACCGGACATGCCAGCATCGAGCTCGCTGTAGCCGCCATTAAGCAGGGAGCGCAGAACTTCATAGCCAAGCCCATGAATTTACGCAGCTTGGCTGTAACGTTGCAACAAGCTGTCGCCGAAAAAAGGGCGAACAGGCCCTCTTCGGGCAGCAACGGAACCGGTTTCCTGGAGATTCCTGACCCCTTTGTGGGCAGCAGCAGGCTGATTCGCGAACTCGCCGAGCAGGCTCATAAAGTAGCCGGTTGCCACAGTCCGGTGCTGATCCTGGGTGCCACGGGCACCGGCAAGGGGGTGCTGGCGCGGTGGCTGCATGCCCACAGCGCCCGTGCCCACGAGCCCTTTGTGGATTTGAACTGCGCCGGGCTTTCCCGCGAGTTACTGGAAACCGAGCTCTTTGGCCATCAAGAAGGGGCCTTTACCGGGGCAATAGCAGCCAAAAGCGGCCTGTTTGAGATCGCTGACGGGGGGACCATTTTCCTCGACGATGTCGGAGATATGGACTCCAAGGTGCAGCCTAAATTATTGAAAGTATTGGAAGAAAGACGATTCCGCCGCCTCGGCGATCTGCGCGACCGGGAAGTGGATGTCCGCCTCATCGCAGCCACTTACGAGGACCTGAACCAGTTGGTGCAGGAGAAGAGATTCCGCAGTGATCTTTATTTCCGCATTAACACCCTCCGACTGCGGCTGCCGCCGCTGTCGAGCCGGACAGAAGACATTGCCCCGCTTTGTGAATGCATTCTGGCCATGATGGCTCAAAAGACAGGGTTTCCGCGTCCCAGTCTCGCTCCGGCTGCACTTAAGTTGCTGCAGGAGTATTCCTGGCCGGGCAACGTGCGCGAACTGCGCAATGTGCTGGAGCGCGCGTTGGTGTTGGGTTGTGGCCCGATTCTGCGCCCGGAGCACCTCAGTTTTGAGCAAGGTATGCACTTTTCCTCCAACGACCCGGGCAGCCTGACTCTAACCGACCTGGAAAAGCTGCACATCTTCCGGGTATTGCAGGAGGAGCATGGCCGGGTACCAGTGGCGGCCAAGCGCCTGGGCATTGGCCGCAGCTCGTTGTACAAGAAGATCAAGGATTACGGTATCGCCCCGGGAACCTGATTCATCTGTTACTGAATTTCTCCTGTCCCATTTTGATTCCGGCCCAGATTTGTACCGAACCCACCTCTCAGATGGGCCTCTTACAGTTGCAAGTCATTGATTGCGAAGCAGAATAAGACCAGGTAGTGCCTTGCCTCAGTTCGCCTCAGCCGGGGTGGTGCGCTGCTAAGAATCTACCGGGTGAGCCGGCGGCGGCTCTTTAGTCGTGGACAAAACACCCATCCTGATCGCGGAAGATGACCGCATGTTCCGAGTCCTGCTGCAAAGCTGGCTGGAAGATCGCGGTTACGGCGTGACCATTGCGGAAAATGGACAGCAGGCCTGGGAACTGCTGCAGTCCGAGAACGCGCCCAAGCTGGCGATCCTGGATTGGATGATGCCGGGCATGACCGGTCCGGAGATATGCCGCAAGCTGCGGGCGCAAATCAGTCTGCAGTATCGCTACGTCTTGTTGCTGACCGCCCGCTCCGATAAGCAGGACCTGGTGGCCGGCCTGGAATCAGGAGCAGACGATTACCTGAGCAAGCCGTTTGATGCCCGCGAATTGCAAGCCCGCCTCAAAGTAGGGCGACGCATCCTGGATCTGCAGGAACAATTGCTGGCGGCACAGGAGGCGCTCCGCTTTGAGGCGACTCACGATTCCCTCACCGGCGTGTGGAACGGGGGAGCGATCATGCAGGCCCTGGATCGCGAAATCGAACGCGCGGCGCGCATGCAGACTGCGCTGGGCATCATCATGCTGGACCTCGACAATTTCAAGAAAGTGAACGATGTGCACGGTCACCTGGTGGGAGACGAGGTGCTGCGCACCTCGGCACGGCGCATTGCGGAAGCGGTACGCGTTTATGACCTGGTGGGCCGCTATGGCGGGGAGGAGTTTCTGGTTCTGGCCCCGGGGTGCATGCCGCCCGCTTTGCAACAGCAGGCGGAGCGCATCCGGGCCAGCATCGCGCAGCCCATCAACAGCAGCGCCGGCATGCTGCACATTTCCGCCAGCATCGGCATTGTGGGCGCCAGTTTGGGGCAGAACCCCATAGTTGATTCTCGCACCCTGGTGCACGTAGCCGATCAGGCCATGTACCAGGCCAAGTCGAAGGGCAAGAACCGCGTGGAAGAAGGCGTGTTGGAAGGCGCGGCTGTGGGCTTGTGAGCGACTCCTCGCACGGCTCTACTGCGGAAATTTCTGGCGGATTTGGACGGTGCGGTCCAGTTCATCCACCGCCTGCAGAATCTTGAGGCGCAAGTCGCGGTCCAGGTCCACTGTGCTCAGAAAGTCGTGCACCTCCGCCTGGGCGGCGGGCGACTGCTGTCCGCCGATGAATGCGTCCAGCCATCCCATAAGAAAGAAGATCTTCCGTTCGCGCTTGATTTGCGGCAGGGCTTCCAGCGCGGGCTTCAGGTAGGGTTCGGTGAGCTCGGACTGGTTCCAGTAGTTGAAGGCGTCCAGACTCTCCTCGATCCAATCTTCCGGGCGCGAGGGGTCGTGCAGGTAGTCATGGAAGTACTGCTGTTTGGTTTTAGCGTCGGGGCGGGCGGCTGCGGCAATGTAGGCATACTTCAGTCCCTCACCGGTGCGGTCGCGCTGCTGTTCGGCGCGAAAGACCGCGTCAGCATCGGGGTCTTTAAGCGCGATCAGCGCCGTGACCAGGTTCCAGCGGTCGAGTTGGCGAAGTTCCACGCCAGGCACCGACAATTTTCCGTTAAGAAGATTTTTTAGATAGCCGCGTCCCGCGGGCGTTTCCGCCACGGCGCGCAAAACCCGAAACCACAGGATGCGCAGGTCCTTTTCGGTGGAGTGCAACATGCGGTCGTCGGCCATGGTCTCAAATGCGGGGACGAACTGGCTGCGCGTGCCCCCACTCACATAACGGTGCAGAGCGGTGAGGGTGTGTGCGGCGGTGCTGCGTAACAGCGATTCATCGCGTTCGTGTGGGAGCAACAGCTGCGCCAGGGCAACAAAGCGCCGCGGCTCAATTTCGGCTATCCGCACCCCCTCCCACAGCGACCCCCAAAGCAGAGCGCGCAGAAACACGTCGCGCACATCGCCCACCTGGCGCACGACTTCGACACGGCTGGAGGAGTCCAGCAGAAAGCGGCCATAGGCGTAATCCTGATCGTTGGCGAAGACATACTGCGGGCAGGGCTTGCCCACGGCCTGGCGGAAGTTTGCAGTTGCTGTGTCGAAGCTGGCGCGGAAGCGGATGCCCGGCCCGGCGTTGCCGTAGCTCAACAGCACCTGAGTGGCGATAGGCCAGAGATTGCCTTCTCCGAGAACGTCGTGCTGCGACAGGGAAAGCCGGCTGACGCGCCCGTCGTCGCAGGACCAGATGAGGTCCACCTGCGGCATGCCGCGATGGCGAATCCACATGTCGGCCCAGTGGTCTAGTTTCTGTTCTGAAACACGCTCGAAGGCGTGGACCAGATCGCTCCACTCCGCGTTGCCGTAGAGGTGCTCCTTCAGGTAGAGACGCAGACCGTCGCGAAAAGCGTCGGGTCCAAGCACGTAGGCTAACTGTTTGAGCACGCCCGGTGCCTTGGCGTACACAATGGCGCCGTAGGCCGATTTGGCATCCTTCAGATTAGGGATGTCCTGGTAGATGGGCGTGGTGCCCTGGGTGGAGTCAATCTCGTAGGCCGCCGGCTTGATGGATTCATAGAATCGCTTCCAGACGTTCTCGCCGGGCTTGAGCGTGTCCAGCGCCTGGTAAGCCATGTACTGGGCGAAACCTTCCTTCAGCCACAGGTCGTCGAACCAGCGCATGGTGGTGAGGTCGCCGAACCACTGATGCGTAAGTTCGTGCAGCACGAGCAGGTCGCGGCCGAGCAGGTCGCTGTGCGTGGGCGCCGTGCGGAAGAGCACCGATTCCTCGCGCAAGAATGTGGCCCCGGCATGCTCCATACCGCCATAGGGGAAGCCCGGAATGAGCACCATGTCGTACTTGGGAAACGGAAAGGGCTGGGCAAAGTAGGAGGAAAGATACGCCATGCCC
>DASSQB010000679.1:0-4121 GCA_035702725.1 Terriglobales bacterium
TTTCCAACACCCTGGTGCGCTCGGGCCCTGATGCCGGATTGCCCGTTACCATCATCAATCCGGTTACCCACCAGCCCTTCGCCGGTGGCGTGATTCCTCAAGCGCAGGTCAACCCGGCAGCCCGGGGGCTGCTGCAATTCATCCCTCTGCCCAACCTGCCCGGTACGGTAGACAATTTTCACTATCTGACTGCCGCCACCGACGACGAAAACAACTTAAATGTTCACCTGGTGCACACTTTTGGCGGCAGCACCATTGGTCCCTGGCGGCGAGGGGGGAAGCGCAACAATCTGAATGGCGGCTTCCACTATCACAGTTTTGACATGGGATTGACCAATCCTTTCCCGACGATCGGTGGCAGCACTTCGGAACGCGGCTTTGACGTGCCCCTCGGTTACGCGCGCAGCTTCGGCAAGATCACCAACATCGCGCGCATGGATTACAACCGCGAAACCATCTCCACCCGCAACCTCTACGCTTATCTTCAAAACATCACCGGAAGTCTGGGCATCACGGGTGTGTCACCGAGCCCGTTTGACTGGGGGCTGCCGAACATTTCGCTCACCAATTTCGGCTCCATCAACGACACCAATCCCCTGCTGCGCCGCGACCAGACCTGGAGTTTCTCCGACTTCATGGTGTGGCGCCAGGGTCGCCACACGCTGCGCTGGGGAGGCGACTTCCGCCGCATTCAGCTCAACACCCAGGCCAGTAACAATGCCCGTGGCAGTTTCACCTTCACCGGCGTGAACACAGCCGAGCTAGTGAACGGCAAGGCGCTGCCGGGGACGGGCTTCGATTTAGCAGATTTTCTCCTGGGCCTGCCGCAGCTTACCTCCGTGCAGTTCGGCGCTAACAACTACCACTTTCGCGGCAATTCCTGGGACTTGTTCCTGCAGGATGACTGGCGGTTGCGCGGCAATCTGACCTTGAACTTCGGCTTGCGCTACGAATATTTTTCGCCGTTTACGGAAACCAACAACCAGATCGCAAATCTCGATCTGGCGCCCAATCTCCAGGCATGCACCGCCGCTTTGCAGTCCACCTGCGTGACTCGCGTGCTGCCCGGGCAGAGCGGGCAATTTAACGGTGTATTTCCCGCCAGCCTGCTTCACCCTGACCGCAACAACTTCGCTCCTCGTCTGGGTATTGCCTGGAAGGCCCTTACCAACACCGTGGTACGTGCCGGCTATGGCGTCAACTACAACACCAGCGCCTACTCCGACATCGCTCAGCAACTGGCGTTTCAGCCGCCCTTTTCGTTGAGCTCAACTAACATTGTTTCGCCGAGCTTGCCGTTGACCCTTCAGAACGGCTTCCCCGCTCCTCCGCCGCAGACCATCACCAACACCTACGCCGTAGACCCAAACTACCGGCTGGGGTATGTGCAGATCTGGAACCTCGATGTGCAGCAGGAGCTGACGCCTACCCTGTTGCTGAATGTGGACTACACCGGCACCAAGGGAACGCGTCTGGACATTGTGGAGGCGCCGAACCGTACCGCCACCGGCGTGCTGCTGCCGTCGGTGCAGCCGTTTTTGTGGGAAACTTCGGCAGGCGATTCCGTAGCTCATGCCGGCAGCTTGCGCTTGCGCAAGCGCCTGCAGGGCGGCATCTCCATTGGCGGCACCTACACATTCTCCAAATCCATTGACAACGCCTCCACCCTGGGAAGCGGTGCTACCATCGTGGCGCAAGATGCTACCGATCTGGCGGCAGAACGAGGCCTCTCCAGTTTCGACCAGCGCCACCAATTCACTGCCGACTATCTATGGGAGTTGCCCTTTGGGGCTGATAAGCGCTGGCTGGTTCAGAGAGGTGTGTTACGGGAGTTGTTCGGCGGCTGGCAATGGAGTGGCGATTGGAGCATCGCCTCGGGAATGCCATTTACCGCGCGCGTGCTGGGTTCCTTCACGGACGTCAATCGCGGTACCAATGGCACTTTGCGAGCCGACGTCACCGGCCAGCCGGTTAGCCTGGCGAAACCCACGGTCGGCGAGTGGTTCAACACCGCCGCGTTTGCGGCCCCACCTCCTGATCAGTTCGGCGATGCCGGCAGGAACACGATTATTGGTCCACCCACCGTGCTGTTCGACATGGCTATGACCAGGATCATTCCCCTGGGAGAAACGCGCATCCTGGAGGCGCGCGCCCAGGCCAGCAACGTTTTCAATACACCGCAGTTCATGGTCATTGACACCACCGTGAATTCGCCCTCCTTTGGACGGGTGACCGCGGCGGGTAACATGCGCCAGATGCAGCTGACATTGCGCTATCGTTTCTGAAACAGAATGATCTTGAGCCGCAAATCTCGAAACAGGAGGGTGCTGCAGGTAATGGCCCTCGTTCTGTGTGGGGCTTTGTTCGTCGCTCAAATGCCCGCGCAAACGCCCCGCTCGCGTCAGTACACCTTTCGCGCTCTCAGCGAATTGGTGCTGGTGAATGTGACCGTGCGCGACCGCAAAGGCAACCTGGTGCGCGGCGTCACCGCCAACGATTTCACAGTTCTGGAAGACGGCAAGCCGCAGCGCATCGCTTCCTTTGATGTGGAGAACACGGAAATCGCGCTGCCCACCGGCGTGCAGCAGGCCAAGGTGCTCACGGCTGAGAACGAGCCTGGCACCAACGTCCCGCAGGTGGATAAGAGCGCCGTGAAGGACCGCCGCCTGGTGGTGCTCTTCTTCGACCTCAGCTCCATGCAGCCCGAGGAGGTGGACCGCGCGGTCAAGGCGGCAGAAGATTACGTCAACAAGCAGATGGCTTCCGCCGATCTGGTGGCGGTGGCTTCGCTGGATTCCTCGCTGCTCGTCAACCAGGACTTCACCTCCGACCACGCGCTGCTGCTGAAGGCAGTGGATGGCTTCAGCTCTAACAGCGGCCAAGGCTATGAGGAAGGTTCCACCGGCACCACCGAGGGTGCGCCCGACACCTCCCAGTCCTTCACTCCCGACGATACGGAATACAACATCTTCAATACCGACCGCCGTCTGGAGGCGCTGCGCGCGCTAGCCGAATCCATGGCGCAGGTGGATCAGAAAAAGTCCATCATCTATTTCGCCAGTGGCATGGACCGCACCGGCGTGGAGAACCAGTCGGAACTGCGGGCCACCATCAATTCGGCCGTGCGTTCCAATGTTTCCGTCTACACCCTGGACACGCGCGGCCTGCAGGCCATGGTGCCCGGCGGCGAGGCGCAGCAGGCCAGCCTGCGCGGCACCTCTCCCTACTCCGGCAAGTCAACCCGCAATCAGTACAACTCGAATTTCTCTACCCAGGAAACACTGGTCACTCTCGCGGGCGATACCGGCGGGCGCGCCTTTCTCGACAGCAACGACTTCAGCCAGGTCTTCCGCCGCGTACAGGAGGACACATCCACCTACTACCTGCTCGGATATCGCAGCAGCAATCCTGTGCGCGACGGCCGTTTCCGGCACATCACGGTGCGGATCAACCGGCCCGATCTGAAGCTGGTGTATCGGCGCGGCTATTACGCGCCGTCTGATTTTCGCCACACCAACCGCGAAGACCGCGAGAACCAGTTGGAGCAGGAACTAGCCTCCGATCTGCCCAGCACCGACCTGACCGTTTTCCTGTCTGCGGGATACTTCCGTACCGGGCGCAACAAATTCTTCGTGCCGGTTTCTATCGTGGTGCCGGGCTCGGAAATCCCCTTCACCCGCAGCAAGGATCAGGACCGCGCCGCCATTGATGTGCTGGGAGTGGTGCTCGATCCTGCCAAGCGGCCTATGGCGCGTGTGCGTGACACAGTGAAACTGGCCGTCCGCGGCACGCTTGAGGTGCGGCGCAAGAATGTCCAGTACGACACCGGCGTGCTGCTGCCGCCGGGCAAGTTTCATTTGAAGTTCATCGTGCGGGAAAATCAGACGGGCAGAACCGGCTCGTTCGAAACCGATCTGATAATTCCCGACATGAAGAACGCGCCGCTCAAGATGAGCACGGTGGTGCTCGCCGCCCAGCGACAGCCGGTTAAGGGACATAAGGAGAACCCGCTGGTGCGCAGCGGTTGGGAACTGGTGCCCAGCGTGACTCACGTTTTCTCCCCCAACCAGCAGCTCTATCTCTATTACGAGGTGTATGACCCTGCGCTCGAGGCCGCCGAT
>DASSQB010000680.1:0-7012 GCA_035702725.1 Terriglobales bacterium
CGGCATGGCAGATCGGCCGCCTGGATTTGAGTTCCGCCATGCAGGCGGGCAGGCAGGGGCGCGCCAACGAACGCCGCTCGCGCTTCGCTCGCTCGCTTCTGCCCGCCCAGGTCGCCCTGTCTCTGCTGCTGGTCGCGGTGGGCGGTCTGTTTGTCGCCAGCGTCACCCGCATGCTGCGCCAGCCCTCCGGTATGCGCCCGCAAGGTGTACTGCTCGCGAATACCGATTTCGACCACCGCCCCGAACAGGTCGAGCAAAAGGTCGCCCTCTACCAGCGCATGCTGGCAAGCCTGCGCCAGATGCCCGGCGTGCAAGTTGCCAGTGCCAGCTGGATGATGCCCATGAATGAGGCGGAAAGCGATGAACCTTACTGGAGCCGCGATGCAGCCGGGCAGCGCCATGAGGACCGCCGTCTGCATGAGAACCGCATCGCGCCCGATCTCTTTTCGGCGCTGGGAATTCCCTTGCTCGCCGGCCGCGATTTCACCGATTCAGATTCGGAACACGCGGAGCCGGTCTGCGTCCTGAACCAGTCGGCGGCGCGCCTCTTCTTTCCCGACGGTTCGGCCGTCGGCAACTATATCAACAGCGAGGGGGCGTCCGGCGACCCGGTAGCTCGTTTTCGGGTAGTGGGTGTGGTCGGCGATGCCAAGTATGACACCTTGCACGAGCAAGCCCCCCGCACTATCTACTTCCCGTACACGCAAAATCCGGAGCGCTGGATTCCGTTGACGATTGTGCTTCGCGGCCCCGACCAAGCCCAGCTGACCGCCGATTTTCGCGCCGTTATTCATCAGTTCGTCCCCGATTCGCCCCTTCCCACGCCCATCAGCTTGCGGCGGAAAATGCTCCAATCAATCACCACCGACCGTTTACTCGCTCTGCTCTCGGGGTACCTGGGCGCGCTGGCCCTGCTGCTCAGCTGCATTGCGCTCTATGGGGTGATCTCGTGGAACGTTTCCCTGCGCACCGCCGAGGTCGGCATCCGCGCGGCCCTGGGCGCGACCCCTTATCGCATTGTCGGCCTGATCGTGGGTGAAGCTCTCGTGGTTGCTGCATTCGGAATCGCCGCCGGGCTGGCGGCCACGGCGGGAACCACCCGCTGGCTTGCCAGTTTTCTTTTTGATACGCCGCCCCTCGACCCCGTGATCCTGGCCGGGGCCGGTGGATGCATGCTCGCGGCTACGATCTTCGCCGCCTGGCTGCCCGCGCGACGCGCCTCACGAACCGAGCCGATGTCCGCTCTGCACTGCGAGTGACTCGCTCAGCGGTTTGGCCCGGCGAACCATTCCACCCGCACCCGGCCTAGCTCTTTCTTTACGCTCTCCACGCGTTTGGCAGCTTCGCGCTCCGACGCATACCCAGTCTCAATGGCGAAATGAGTAGCCTGGGGCAGGCGCGCCTTCTCGCTTTTCAGTTGCTGGCGCAGATTGGCCGCGCCCCCGACGTGCAGCGGATTCTCCACCTGAAAGAGCACGTAAACCCCCGCTTCCTGGGGAACAGTCGCGATTTCCGCTGCGGTGTAAGGGTGCAACTGGTGGAGAGCCATCAACGTCATGGTATCAGGTGGCAGAGGGACGCCCGCAAATGTAAATAAGCGCCACCGCTGCTATCGGAACCGTGTCAGAATTCGTCTTCTGAGGTTGCAGGCACTGGCCGGCCCGCCGCAAGGAGGCATCATGAAGCGCAGAGAATTCCTCATTAGCGCATCCTGGGGTTTGGCAGCCGCCTGGGCCGGAGCGAAAGGCCTTCCCTCCGCTCTTGCCGCGCCCAGCCTGCCGCGCAAGTTCAGCGCCACGGATACGGTCGTGCTGGGGAAGACCGGCATCCGCACCAGCCGCCTGGCCATGGGCACCGGCACCATTGGCTTTGGCCACCATTCCAATCAAAGCGCCCTGGGCGTGCAGGGCCTGTCCCGCCTGCTGCTGAATGGCTACGACCACGGCCTGCGCTTTTTCGATACAGCCGACGCCTACGGCACGCACCCACACGTAGCGGAGGCTCTTAAGCACGTGCCCCGTGACAAGGTCACCGTGCTCACCAAATCATGGTCGCGCGAGCCGGCCGCCATCCGCTTCGACCTCGACCGCTTTCGCCGCGAACTGGGCACCGACTACATTGATATTTTCCTGATGCATTGCCTCAGCGACGACGACTGGACCACCCGCTACCGCGGAGTGATGGATGTGCTCTCGGAAGCGAAAGAGAAGGGAATCATCCGCGCCCATGGTTGCTCCTGCCACACTATTGGCGCTTTGCGCGCCGCCGCGCAGTCGCCCTGGGTGGAGGTGGACCTGGTGCGCATCAATCCTATCGGCTCGCACATGGACGCCGAGCCCGAAACTGTTCTCAGCATGCTGCGCACCATGAAGGCGGCAGGCAAAGGCATTGTGGGAATGAAGATTCTCGGCCAGGGCGACCTGAGCAACCGCCAGGATCAGGCGCTGAAGTACGCTTTGTCCCTGGGCGTGCTGGATGCTTTCACGATTGGTGCTGAGAGCAAGGACCAGCAGGAAGATTTGATTCGCCGCATTGCCGCCGCGTAGACACGTCTGTGAGGACGGGCGCCTCGCCCGTCCAGGCGAGCGAAGCTCGCCTGCCTCTATTGCGGCGGCTCTTTAGCCAACTGCGGGTCTGGGGTGCCCTCCAACTGCTGTTCTCGTTTGTTGCGCAGGGCGTTCATCAGCCGGGTGGCGGTATCCAGTTCCAGCTTGGCTTGCTGCATCTTGCCCATGCGCCGCAGCACCTGGCCCTTCAGGTAATGAATTCGAGCCGCTTGCGGCGCCAGCTTCTCGGCAGCCTCCAGCGCCCGCAGCGCCTCGGGATATTTGCTCTGCTTCTGGTAAATGCTGGCCAAGCCGAGGTACGAGGTGGAAAGGCGTGGGTCAAGTTTCACTGCTTTTTGAAAGTTCTCCTTCGCTGGAGCGTCCTGGCCAAGTTGCATGTAGGCTTGGCCTAGTTGGTCGTAATTGAGAGCAACGTCGGGCTCGATAGCGATGTCCTTCAGGAACTCATCGCGCGCCTGCTCATACTGCTGCTTGTGCATGTAAGCCATGCCTAAGTTGTAGTGAACAAAGGGCAGCTTGGGATCGCCCTGGGCCGCCTTGTTAAGCTCCTGGATGGCTTGGTCGTCCTCCTGGCGATTCAGGTGCGCCTTGCCCATGATCAGGTGAAACTCGGGAGTGTCCCCTCCGATTTCGACCAGTCTCCCGAGGGCCTTCTGCTCGAGTTCGTTGTGCTTGGCGTTATGCGCAGCGATACCTAAAACATAGAGGTAGTTGAGGTTGTAAGCTTCCTGCGCCCACACGGGCTCAAGTGTCGTGACTGTGTGCGCGTAGTCTCCGGTAAAGAAGTAGCACAGCCCCAGCAGGTAGCGCGCCTGCAATAACTTAGGCTCTTGGCGGACAACCGAGGCGAAGGGGGCAATGGCGCTCGCATACTGGCTCTGGCGGTAATACGCGAGTCCAATATTCAGACGGATACCGGGTAGCGAGGGTGCTAGTCGCTCAGCGGTCCTCAGGTAGCGCAGTGCCTGGTCCCACTGCTGCCGCCGCATATAGATGACGCCCAGGTTGGCGTTTGCGCCTGGGTCGTTGGGCTGGCGAGACAGCACTTCGTGGAATGCTTTTTCGGCGACGTTCAAATCGCCCGCCTGCAGCGCCTTTTCTCCTCTTACGTATGCGGTGCGAATGTCGCTCGCCGCTGCTTCCGGGTTCTGCGGCCGACCGGAAGGGCGGAATCCGGTATCGCCGAGCGACAGCGGATGGAGGGCGAGCAAAAGGGCGAGAACCAACATGATGGATTGAAGCCAGTGAAGAAGAATACTAGGCCTTGCGATCGTAGCGTCAAGCAGCAGGCGTCGAAGGTTAGAATTCAGAGCTGTCCGTGGGTGTCAGCCGACTGTCATCTACAGTTGCAGTCAATTGGCGGACAGAAGTTGTGAGTTGGCAGCACTGGACAGGCACTCTCCCATAATTCATATAGCAAGTGGTTATGTTATGAAATCACGGATAGTAGATTTCTACTAGGCGTTGCGCTTTCCCGCGGCTAGCAAGGAAATTCGTTGATAGGAAAGGCTGTAGCGATACTTGTCAGCCTCGGCACTCCCTCCTTTACAGTGGCTTACCGATTGCCACAAAGAACGGGAAATCTTTGTCTTGGGTGCAAGCCAGGCCTGTCTTCTACTTCGGCCTCAGTGCCGTAAAGGAGTCGTGGCATGAAAACTCATCTGCGGTGGGTTGCGACATTATCCGTTGTTCTGACCTTCTCTCTGACTCTCCTGGCACAGGATACCGGCCAGCTTACGGGCACGGTGCATGATTCTTCCGGAGCAGCCGTTGCCAATGCCAAGGTGACGGTTAGCAATAGGTCTCAAGGCATTGAGCGCCCCACCGTCTCCAACTCCAGCGGCGACTGGCTGGTAGGCGGCTTACCCGGCGGCACCTATGATGTATCCATTGAAGCTCCCGGTTTTAAGAAATTTCAGACCAAGGCCATTGCCCTCCGTATCGGCCAGAAGCTGCGCCAGGATGCCGACCTGCAGGTAGGCGCTACTGCTACGGAGATTACGGTCCAAGGTACGACCGTGGCCGCGGAAACCCAGTCCTCGGACTTGGCCGGTACGGTGACGGGCAAAGAAATCACTCAGTTGCAGCTGAACGGGCGCAACTTTACCCAGTTGGCCACGCTGGTTCCCGGAGTAAGCAACCAGACTGGACAGGATGAGGGCACGGTTGGCGTTTACGGCAACGTCAGCTTCAGCATGAATGGCGGCCGCGTCGAGTACAACAACTGGGAACTGGACGGCGGCGACAACATGGATAACGGCAGCAACTCCACGCTGAACGTTTATCCCAGCATTGATGCCATCGCCGAGACCCGCGTGCTGACCTCCAACTACGGCGCGCAATATGGCCGCAATGGTTCAGGAACGGTAGAAACCGAAATTAAGTCGGGCACCAGCTCGTTTCACGGGAATGTCTACGAATTTGTCCGCAACGACGCCTTCAACGCCCGCAACTATTTCCAGTCCACCGTGCCGCCATACAAAAAGAATGACTATGGCTACACCATCGGTGGGCCGGTTTACATCCCAGGTGTGTACAACACCGATAAGACCAAGACGTTCTTCTTCTGGTCACAGGAATGGCGCAAGGACCGGGTGCCGGGCACCAACTTCAACGTGGAGGTGCCCACAGCAGCGGAACGCTTGGGCAATTTTTCCGATGTTTGTCCGGGAAAGAGTTGTCCCCACATTCCGGGTCAGCCGACGTCATTTTTTCCGAGCAATACTGTCCCAGTTGATCCCAACGGAGCGTTACTAGTAAACGCGCTCGTGCCGGCAGCGAACTCGGGTAACAACTTTGTGTCTTCGCCCATTCAGCCGACCAATTGGCGGGAAGAGTTGGTGCGGATTGACGAAAACATCAACTCTAAAAACCGTCTCAGCTTCCACTATATTCACGATTCCTGGAATACGCAGACGGCGGTGCCGCTATGGACCAATGCCGGCGACTTCCCCACCATTGGCACCAATTTCGACGGTCCGGGCGTGAGCCTGGTAGCCCGCCTGAATACTACTGCTTCGCCCACCTTGCTGAATGAATTCGTAGTCAGCTACACCACCGACCACATCATTCTCAACAACACCGGTTTTCCCGACCCCAATGCCTGGAAGCGACCCGCCGGTATGACCATGGGTACGCTGTTTGGGCCCACGAACGTTATTCCGGGCATTAATCTCACCAACGGCGGTTCCCAGTTCAACTTCGGCGAGGATGCCGGGTACATTCCGAACGGCACCTATAACTCAAACCCCAGCTATACCTTGCGCGACAATGTCACTAAGATCGTGGGGCGCCACAACCTGCAGTTTGGCTTCTTCGCTGCGTTCCGGCAGAAAAACGAACTGGGAAGCGAACTAGGCACAGGCGGCACCCCGGGATATCTGACCTTTAACGGCAGCAACAAAACCGTCAGCACGGGCAATCCCTTCGCCGACATGCTGATGGGCAATGTCGACACCTTTGGGCAGCAGGACAAGTCTTTAAAGTTCTATAACCGGCAAAAGAGCTTCGAGCCGTATTTCCAGGATGACTGGCGGGTGACCGACAAGCTGACCCTGAACCTGGGGCTGCGGATCAGCATGTATGGGATCTACAAAGAAAAAAATCACAATGCGTACAACTTCGATCCCGCGGTTTTCGACCCAGCGAAGGCGCCGCTGGTTGATCCTGGTGACGGCCACCTAATCCTCACACCCGGCACTAGCCGCTTTAACGGCATGGTGCAATGCGGGGTCACGCCCGGTGTTCCTGACGGCTGCATGACGGGCCACCTGTTTAATCCCGCCCCGCGTATCGGCTTCGCTTACGACCCCATGGGCAACGGCCGCTGGGCCATCCGCGGCGGCTACGGTATCTTCTGGGAAGCTACCAACGGCAACGAAGCCAACACCGAGTCGCTGGAGAACTCGCCTCCTGGCGTGCTGGCCGCTGCTCAGTCCAATATTTTCAGTGTTGTGGACCCAGGAACGGGAGCGTTAATCACCAGCGGCTACAACCGGATTGGGGCCGCCGGCGCCGTGTTTCCGCTGACTGTCAATTCCATCCCAACTAAGGCCATCTGGCCTTACGTACAGCAATGGCATCTGGATGTGCAGCACGAAATTGTGAAGAACACGGTAGCCACAGCTTCGTACGTGGGCAGCAAGGGCACTCACCTGGCACGGCAATCGGATTTCAACCAATTAAACCCCCTTCCGCTTTCTCTCAACCCATACAAGCCGGGTGAACCTATCGGAGCGGGGGGTCACGATGACTGCGGCACCCTGACGACACCCAGTGGCGTGCCTGTTACCGGTCAGGCGGCTATCAATTTGAACGTCGCTTGTGGCAATATCCCGGGCGATTTCTTCCGTCCCTTCCAAGGGTATTCCGATATTGCGGGCCTGCAGAACCTGGGCAGCTCCATCTACCATTCTTTCCAATTTGGTTTGCGTCATAGCATGGGC
>DASSQB010000681.1:0-2120 GCA_035702725.1 Terriglobales bacterium
GGCAGGGCTGACCGGCACCCACCTGGGCTGCGATACCTCAAACTGCGGCGCTTGCACGGTGGTGGTGAACGGCAAGACTGCGAAGTCATGCACCATGTTTGCCGTCCAGGCCAACGGCGCCGAGATCACGACTGTGGAAGGGCTGATGAAAGATGGCCAGCTGCACCCCTTGCAAGAAGGATTCAAGCAGGAGCACGGCCTGCAATGCGGATTCTGCACGCCGGGAATGCTGATGTCGTCGCTGGCGCTGCTCAACAAGAACCCGAATCCCACTGAGGCGGACATTCGCTGGGGCATCTCCGGCAATCTATGCCGCTGCACCGGGTACCAGAACATCGTGAAGGCCGTGCAATATGCCGCCAAAAAGATGAGCGGAACAGCAGCGGCGGCGGGAGGTTCAAAGTAATGTTCAAGACAACTCCTGAAGTGGGTGGCATGGGCCACTCGATCAAGCGCAAAGAAGATTTGAGATTCATCCAGGGCCGCGGAAATTATGTTGACGACGTGAACCTGCCCGGCATGGTGTACGGACAGATGGTCCGCAGCCCTTATGCGCACGCCCGCATCAAGAGCATCAACACGGAAGCTGCCAAGAAAGTCCCCGGCGTGCTGGCCATCATCACCGGTGAGGACCTGGCCAAGGCCAATCTGGCATGGATGCCGACGCTTTCTTACGACAAGCAGATGGTGCTGGCCACCGGCAAGGTGCTTTTCCAGGCGCAGGAGGTCGCATTCGTAGTGGCGGAAGACCGCTATGCCGCAGCCGACGCTGCCGAACTGGTCGAAGTCGATTACGAAGAGCTGCCCGTACTGGTGGACCCGCATAAGGCGATGGATCCGGGCGCTCCGCTGCTGCGCGAAGATCGCGAGCAGAAGGACAACCACATCTTCCATTGGGAAGTGGGCGATAAAGCCGGCACGGATAAAATCTTCAAAGAAGCAGCGGTTACGACCAAAGTGAACGCGCTTTCTCCGCGCTGCCATCCGGCGCCGCTCGAGACCTGCGGCTGTGTGGCGGACATGAACACCGCCACGGGCAAACTCACGGTGTACCTGACGTCGCAGGCGCCGCATGCGCACCGCACGGTATTCGCGCTGGTGGGCGGCATTCCGGAGCAGAACATTCGCATTATTGCCCCGGACATCGGCGGCGGATTCGGCAACAAAGTCCCTGTTTATCCGGGCTATGTGTGCGCGGTGGTTGCGTCGCTCACGCTGGGACGTCCAGTGAAGTGGATTGAGACGCGGTCAGAGAATTTGCAGTCCACGGGTTTTGCGCGCGACTACCATATGACCGCCGAACTTGCCGCGGACAAGGACGGCAAGGTCAAGGCCATGCGGGTGAAGACGCTGGCCGATCACGGCGCATTTAACTCGGCCGCGCAGCCGACAAAATTTCCTGCCGGACTGTTCAGCATCTGCACCGGTTCCTACGATTTTCCGCAAGCGTTCTGCGAAGTGGATGGCGTTTACACCAACAAGGCGCCGGGAGGCATCGCTTACCGCTGCTCATTCCGCGTGACCGAGGCAGCGTACCTCATCGAGCGCGCCATGGACGTTCTGGCCGATGAATTAAAGATGGACCCGGCGGAGCTGCGCAAGAAGAACTTTATTCCTGCCGCAAGCTTCCCCTACAAGTCTCCGCTGGGCTGGGAGTATGACAGCGGTGACTACCATGCGGCCATGAAGCTGGCGCTGGATACCGTGGGCTATGACGCGTTGCTCAAAGAGCAAGCGGAAAAGCGCAAGAAGGGCGAGCTGATGGGCATCGGCATCTCCAGCTTCACGGAGATCGTTGGCGCCGGGCCGGCGAAGCACTTTGACATCCTGGGTCTCAAGATGTTCGACAGCGCCGAGATCCGTATTCATCCTACGGGCAAAGCTATCTGCCGCATGGGAACCAAGAGCCAGGGCCAGGGACACGAGACCACCTACGCTCAGATTGTGGCGCAGGAACTCGGCATCCCGGCGAACGACGTACAGGTGGAGGAAGGCGATACCGACACAGCGCCTTAAGGCCTGGGAACCTACGCGAGCCGCAGCACGCCGACCAGCGGCGCCGCGACTGCCATCGCTGCGCTCAAGATCCGCGAAAAAGCGCGCAAGATTGCCGCGTATCT
>DASSQB010000682.1:0-2348 GCA_035702725.1 Terriglobales bacterium
CGGAATCGACCCAACACACTGAGCCAGCCTTGACGTTCAAAATGACTTGGAAGCCTTGGGCCGGCGCTTTAACTTCCGATGGCACAACCTGCGCCGGGCTGTTCTCGACGCCTATCTCACAATCCGATCCAAAGAGCTCAAAAACTGTGGTGGCGGCAAACTGGGCGATGCGCCGCAGGTGCTGCGCCGGTTCCGCAGCCGACCACAGTTGCTTCTGTTGCGGCGACATTTCATCGCCGTGCACCAGGACGTAATGAACGCCTAATCCATTGAGCAAGTCGGCTGCCTGTGCCGAGGGCAAGGCCTCAGCCAGCGCATACATGGCAGGGGCGGAAGGCGGCGCATAGCCGCTGTAGCCATTTACCAGCGGGTGCCAATGGAAGGCACTGGCGTACACGCGCGACACCTCTACGTACGGATTAGGAACGCCATTTTGCAGCACGATGGGGAGCTCCAGTACTGGCCCGTCGGGAGGTTGTTTTGCCAGCCAGCGATATTCCGAGCTGAGATTGGCGGGGGTCATGGCCGGAGGCGGAGCAAAGGGCGCATATCGATATTCGTGACAAATTGCGATGACCAGAATAGCTGCGACGACGGCTTGAACATATGGGGAAGGCAGGCCCCGCCGTGCCGCCAGTTTTTCCCCCAAGAAAGCGATACCCAAGCCGGCGAAAACCGAGAGCCCAAACATCACCAGTATGCCGAACCGGGCGGGCGCCCGGAATGTTGCGAATCCGGGAACGATCTTGCACAGCAGCAGAAAAGGAAGGCGCCAGTGGCTGGGAGTGTCGTGAATGTGCAGTACCGGCCCCAGCGAAAGCACGTAGGCGGTGACGGTTAGCAGCAGAGAACCCAGGAGAAAGGGCAGACGGGAGCCTGACATTTCATCCGAAGCCGACGTACGCTTGTGTCTCCAGCCTCCAGAGAGGACTCCCAGCAGGGCGAGGCCAAGGGGAAAAAAACCGACCCAGAGCTGTTTTTCCCAATCGTACTGCCCGGAATGGAAGCGATGCAGCAGGTTGCCGTAGGGACGGTTATAGGTGTCCAGATAACTGCCAAGCGGGTTCGCAGAGGCGCTGACTTGAAGCCTGTAATCCTGGCGCAAGGCACCTCTTTGTAGTTCCCGGTAGGGCCGCAGTACCGGAAAGAGCAGGCCCGCCACGATCACGGCCGCCAGGGTCAGTTGCCACAACGCGCTCCTGCGCAGCAGCTGATGCCGGGTCAGGACGATAGCCAGGAAATAGGACCCGGCCACGAGCAGGGCAAAATAGCCGAGATATAAAGAGCAGAGAATTTGCAGGAAGACGCAGCCGGCGAACGCAACCAGGTCTCGTTTCTTTGACCGCCATAGGAACCGAAAAAGAAACAAGACAATCAGGGGCAGCCATTCAAAAGTAAGCAGCTGGTTGTGGCCAAACTGTCCGACCCGGGCGGGCGCAAACGCAAATATCGTTCCGGCAATCAGACCTGCCCAGAAATTGCCAGTGGCCCACCTCACCAGCAGGTACATGGCGATAAAGCACAGTACGAAGGACAACAGAGCAACAACGTTGTTGCCCAGGTTGGGATTGCCCGTGATCAGATAAATCGGCGCAAAGAAGATCTGGTTTCCCAGCAAATTTTCGGAAAGCGCAAATGTGTTTTTGGCGGGGTAAAAAATATTCGCGTTAAACAGCTCCGAGGGATGAGTCAGCAACGCGTGAACACCCCAGGCGTGCAAGTAAGCATTCAGCAATGAATCGCCACGTTCAATCGAGTGGCTGCCCATTTCTACGGCGAAGGGCCAAGTCATCCAGGCGGTGAGAAGCAACGCCAGAACGATAACGCCGGATACCTCCAGTGCATGGTGCGCTGTCCCGGGAGCGCCGGAAGCCTTTGCCGGTTTGGAGATTAAGGCACTCGAAGTGGACATTAAACTGGGGGTCAACATCGGATTTAATAATGCAGAGCGCATCGCTCGACGGCAGGGGCCTTCATCCGCATATTCCCCTGCCTTTGCTTCGCCTCCGCGCAACGGTCAGGCGCGCGAAGCCGCGGCCAGGTTCGCATCCAGCGCCGCCAGGCGGCTCTTGACCACTTCGGCGATGGTGTTGGGATGCAGCCGCGCGGCCACGTAGGCACGTCCTCGCTCGCCCACTTCCGAGGCCAGTGTCCGGTCTTCGAACACTCGCCGCATGCACTCTGCGGCATGGTCCACATCGGGGTCGGCCCACATCCAACCCTTTTTGTACGGCCCATGATCGCGCTCGATCTCCACCAGGCGGTAGCGGACCAGGAAGCTGTTTTCCTGGTTCATAAAATCCACATTGCCGGAATATCCGGTGGCAATCACCGGCTTGGCGCAGGAC
>DASSQB010000683.1:0-10351 GCA_035702725.1 Terriglobales bacterium
CGCCGCCGCTGCAGTCAGCCCACACGGCCAAGCCTTCGATCTGAGTTTCCAGGGCCGCACCGTTCACCTCACCACCGCCGGCGCTCTCACCACGGGCGCCGCCGAAGATAGCCGCGTGTACCTGCCGCTATCTGAGTTCACTGCCTGGACGGGCGTGCAGCCTTCGACCATTGAAATTGCCGCCAGCGGCTCGGCTGCGCAGGTCACAGCCATCATGCGCCAGATCGCCGCCGCCGTCCCCGGAGCCGAGGTCCGCCCCGTGCGCCAGATCATGGAAGCCGAAGGGCGTGTGCTGGGCAAGACCCGCTCGACTCTGCTGATCGCCGCCGCCCTCATCATCCTGACCGCCGCCTTGTGCGTGCTGGCCACCCTGACCGCCTGGGTGCTGGACCGGCGCCGCGATTTCGCCATCATGAAGGCGCTGGGCGCCTCTGAGCGCCTGATCAGCGGCTTTTTCGCCGCCGAAGCTGCCTCCATCGGTGCCCTGGGCGCTCTGCTCGGCTATGCCATCGGCATCGGAGCCGCCGCCTGGATCGGCCGCGCCAACTTCCAGGCATCAATTTCGCCACGTCTCGCCGTCCTTCCCAGCGTGTTCCTGGGCAGCATTATGGTAGCCTTGCTCTCCGCCACCTTGCCCATGGCCCTGCTGCGGAGGGTACAGCCGGCCACGATCCTGCGAGGGGAATAGCTATGATCCGACTGGAACACGTCAGCAAACTCTACCCGGCGAAGGCCGAGGAGAACGGCGGCGTCATTCGCGCGCTGGACAACGTGTCCCTCACCGTCATGCCCGGGGAATGGCTGGCCATCATGGGCCCCTCCGGCTCCGGCAAATCCACCATGGTCAATCTGATTGGCTGCCTTGATCGGCCGAGCAGCGGCAACGTGTGGCTGGCCGGGCTGAACGTGGCTGGGCTCAGCGCCGCCGAACTGACCCGCGTGCGCGCGGAAAAAATCGGTTTCATCTTCCAGCAGTTCCATCTGATTCCCTACCTCACCGCGCTGGAGAACGTCATGCTGGCGCAGTACTTCCACAGCATGACCGACGAGCAAGAAGCGATGGAGGCGCTGGAGCGCGTGGGCCTGAAGGACCGCGCCCATCACCTGCCGGCGCACTTGTCCGGCGGCGAGCAGCAGCGGGTGTGCATTGCCCGCGCCCTCATCAACGATCCCAAAATCGTGCTGGCCGACGAGCCCACCGGCAACCTGGACGCGCAGAACGAGGAAATCGTGCTGCGCCTGCTGCGCGAGCTGCACCAGCAGGGCCGCACCATCATCATGGTCACTCACGACGCCCTGGTGGCTCGCCTCGCCGACCGCCGGGTCGAACTGCACCACGGCAAGATCGCCACCGAAGAAGTCTTCGCCATGAGCGATCAGGAACAATTCGACGAGGTGCTGGAAGAGATCTGGGTCATCGAAGAGCACGGCGAGCCCGCCGAACTGGGCAGCATGGACGTGCACGGCGGTGTGCCCGTCAGCATCGCGGTGGAAAAGATGGTGGAGCTGGGCCTGGTGACCACGCACCCGCACCCGGCGCAACCTCACGCGCACAAGGCCGTTGTGAATCCTTGCCACGACGCGCTGGGCCACATTTCGCAGCGCGTGGCCGACGGCGACCTGATGATCGAATTCACGCCCACGGGCCGCCAGCGCGCTGCCGACGTAATCCGCCGCCATCGCCTGGCCGAACGCCTGTTCACCGAAAGCCTGGGCATGGACGACCCGGCGGAAGTGGAGGAGCAGGCCTGCAAGTTCGAGCACATCCTCTCGCCGGAAGCCACCGACCGTATCTGCGCCTTCCTCGGCCATCCCCGCGCCTGCCCGCACGGCGCGCCCATCCCGCCCGGCGCCTGCTGCACCCTGCGCGAAGTAGAAAGTGCGGACGTGCGCATGGCGCGCAAAGCGAAGTAACCCCAAACCAAAACCGCAGAGGACGCAAAGGTCGCCGAGGTCGAAAGCCCAGTCTCTTTGATCCGCAATCCGTGTGGGGACGGGGCTCTGCCCCGTCCATGCGCGGGGCAAAGCCCCGCGCCCACACGTGACCTGCATCACAGATTATTCGTAAGCGCAAAACGTATGCTTATATATATCTGCGTCGTAAGCTGATGACCACGGCGGCCAGACTCGCTTCCATTCGCGTTTCCAAGCGTCTCAATGTCTTCGAGCGATATCTCACCCTGTGGGTGGGCCTGTGCATGCTTGCCGGCCTGGCGGTGGGCAAGTGGATGCCCGCATCCGTCAGCCTGCTGCGCTCGCTGGAGTTTGGCCGCGGCAGTCAGGTGAACATTCCCATTGCCGTGCTTATCTGGCTGATGATCATTCCCATGATGATGAAGGTGGACTTCGCCGCTATCCGCCGAGTGGGCGAGCAGCCCCGTGGATTGCTGGTGACCCTTTTCGTCAATTGGCTGGTGAAGCCCTTCTCCATGGCGGTGATTGCCTGGCTGTTTTTCCGCCACGCCTTCAGCCCGTGGATATCGCCTGCCCAGGCCGACCAATACATCGCCGGAACTATCATCCTGGCGGCGGCTCCCTGCACCGCCATGGTATTCGTATGGAGCCATCTCACCGACGGCGATCCCGCTTACACCCTGATCCAGGTCTCGCTCAACGATCTGATCATGCTGTTTTTGTTTGCGCCCATCGTGCGCTTCCTGGTAAGCGGCGCATCGTCGCTGCAGGTACCGTTCATGGTGCTGCTCTACTCCGTGATCGCGTTCATTGTGATTCCGTTAGCGGCGGGCTCGGCGCTTCGTTACTGGTTCATTCGCCGCCACGGGCGGGAATGGTTTGAGCGCAACTTGCTGCCCCACTTTGCCCCCGTCACCATCCTGGCCCTGCTTCTGACTTTGGTGTGTATTTTCGCCTTCCAGGCCGACAACATCACCGGGCGCTACTTCCACGTTGTGCTGATCGCCGTTCCCATTCTGCTGCAGGTGTACTTCAACTCCGGGTTGGCCTATGGGCTCATGCGACTGTTTCGGGTGCAGCATTCCATTGCCGCGCCGGGTGCGCTGATCGGCGCCAGCAATTTCTTCGAGCTGGCGGTGGCCACTTCGATTGCGCTGTTCGGAGCCGCTTCCGGCGCCGCCCTGGCCACGGTGGTGGGCGTGCTGGTGGAAGTGCCGGTTATGCTCTCCGTCTGCAATGTTTGTAACCGCACGCGAGGCTGGTTTCCCTGGGAGGGTACAGCGCCTTTGCCTTCTCTCCAGGCCGCCGATGATTGATGAAAGGAGTCTGTCATGGCTGGCAAACCGCGTTTTCTGCTGTGCAACTGCACTGGCGAATGTCCCGGCTTTAAGGACATGAACTTCTGGCAGCTGCTGAACTTTGTGCGCAACGAACTGGAGTCGGAGTACGCCGTTCTCCACCCTCAGCTGTGCATGGATGATGGTGAGCGGTTTCTGACAGAAATTCTCAAACCCGGCGAGCTTTACGTCATCGGCGCTTGCGACCCGCGCATGCAGAGGAAGATGTTCCGCGACGCCTTCGAAAAAGCCGGGATCAGCTTCGAGCAGCAGGTCATACCCATTGACCTGCGGACTTTGTCCACCGAGCAAGCTATCGCCAAGGTCCAGCAAGCCTTCGCAGAGGCCGCAAGCCGCTCGGCAGCTTGAGGGAGGACTGCATGGCCTCTTCTGCTATTCCGCGCGAAAGGATTCCCTGGTTCCCCACCGTGGACTACGGCCTCTGCACCGGCGACCAGGAGTGTTTCAATTTCTGCAAGAACCAGGTTTTCACCTGGGACGAAGAGCACAACCAGCCGCGCGTGGCCAACCCGTACAACTGCGTGGTGGGCTGCCAGGCTTGTGTGAACGTCTGCCCGGTGCAAGCGATCTCGTTTCCCAGCAAGGAAGAACTGCGGCAGACGCTCAAGCGTTTGCGGGCGAAACTGCTGCAACTTGGGTAGCGGCAAAAATCACCCTCTCTCGAGGCTGGACTTAGTTGGGAGTGCGGCATGAAGCGCGTTCTTTTTTTGTGTACAGGTAACTCCTGCCCAAGCCGACCCGGCGGCGGCTACGGGAACGTACGAGGAGCGGCTGGTGGTCTTTCGCCGCGTCCGCGGTCAAATCGCCTCGCAGATAAAGGACTTCATCTCATCACTGTAGCCGGCGAGAACCACCACAAACTGCCTTTCACCTTGAAGCAAGCTCGTGTGGGGACGGGGCTTTGCCCCGTCCATGCGCGGGGCGGAGCCCCGCGCCCACACAAGTGATTTTGCATCTATCATTCCTTATTCGCGGGCGGGGGCGCCCGCGCCACAAAACTTCAGGGGCTAAATACTAACTGCCAAGTGCTAAGTGCAGCTTTTCTCCCCCTTGCCCAACTCCGCACCCAGACGGTACTCTGAAGTCTCCGCAACCACGAGGACCCCAAATGCCATCTACCCCGCGTTATGTCTGGATAGACGGCGGCCTGGTCGCCTACCAGGACGCCAACCTGCACTTCATCAACGCCGGCCTGCACTACGGCATCAGCGTCTTTGAAGGCATCCGCTGCTACGCCACTGACCGCGGCCCGGCCATCTTCCGCCTGCCCGAGCACGTGGACCGCCTGCTCGATTCCGCTAACGTCATTGGCTTTCGCGACCTGCCCTGGAACCGCGAGCAACTGATTTCTGCCATTGACCAGACGGTGGCCGCCAACGGCTTCGGCGACTGTTACATCCGCCCGCTCATCTGGCTGGATGGCGCTATGAACCTGGTGATTGACTCGGGCAAGCTGCGCCTGGGCATCGCAGTGTGGGAATGGGGACACTTCCTGGGCGCAGAGGCCAAGGAGCGCGGCGTTCGCGCCAACATTTCCTCCTTCACGCGCCATCATCCCAACATCGCCATGACCAAGGCGAAAATTTCCGGCAACTACGTTAATTCGGTGCTGGCCAAAAGCGAGTCGCTGCGCCTGGGCTTCGATGAAGCCATCATGCTTGACCCCGCGGGCTACGTAGCAGAGTGCACCGGGGAGAACATTTTTGTTGTGCGCCGAGGCGTGATCTACACGCCCAATACTGCCGCCATTCTGGAAGGTATAACCCGCGATGCGGTGATCACACTGTGCCGTGATCTGGGGTGCCAGGTGGTGGAGCAGCCGGTTTCGCGCGATCAGCTGTATATAGCGGATGAAATTTTTGTTTGCGGAACAGCTGCTGAAGTGATCGGGCTGCGCGAAATTGACTTGCGCAAAATCGGCGCCGGCAAATCCGGCCCGGTGACCAAAAAGGTGCAGCACGCTTTTGAGCAGCTCACTCGCGGCCTGCATCCGCGCTCGGCGGAGTGGCTGCACGTGGTTAGCGCGGCGGAAGTGGCGCAAACCGCGCCGCGCGGCTGAGGGGTTGTTCCTGCCTTGCTTGAACTGTTCAGAAGCCTGACAGTAGCTTCAGGGTGGATGGAGCAGGGCTTCAGCCCTGCATTAGAGCGGTTGGGCAATAAATCGGTTTTAGCCGCTGAGGTGCCTCCCTGAGGGCGGCGCGGATAATTGAAAGCACCACAGAGGCTGAAGCCCCCATCACTGGTGGCCTTTGTACAGGCCTGAAGGCCTGCGCCACCCAACTGCCTAATCGCGGCCCACATTACTCCCAGATCAGAACTTCATCATTCGTAGTGCAGCGCGACCATGGGATCCACCCGCATAGCGCGCCGCGCCGGAATAGTGCAGGCCGCGAGCGCCACCAGGGCCAGCAGCACGGAGACGGCAACGTAGGCAACCGGGTCGGTGGGGCTCACCGTCAGGAAGGTGCCCACCACTTTGGCGGCAGCCAGCGCGGCCAGCACTCCTACCACCAGGCCCACGGCCACGATCACGATTCCCTGCCGCAGGATCATGCGCAGAATCTCCTGCGGTTGCGCGCCCAGCGCCATGCGCACGCCAATCTCGTGCGTCCGCTGGCTGGCCGCGTAGGAAATCACGCCGTAAACGCCGACAATGGAGAGCCCTAGGCCCAAAATGCCCATGGCTGCTGCCAGGCCGGCGGCTACTTCGTAAGCCAGAAAGCCGTTGAGCGTGTACAGCGCCTCAGTCATGGTCTTCACTTCAAAAACCGGAAGGTCGGGCGCCACAGATTGAATGGTGCGCTCCAGTTCCGGGATCATCGTTTTGGGATCTCCCGTGGTGCGCACTTGCAGGGTTTCCAGACTGGCGTCACGCACGTGCTGGGCAAAGGGAAAATACACCAGGGGATATTCGGGGCCCTGCACAAATATGTAACGCGCATCTTTGGCTACGCCCACCACTTCGATGTTATGGCTGGGATCATCCACCGAGCGGAAGTGCCTGCCTATGGGGTTCAGGTTGGGCCAATACTGCTTGACGAAGGTCTGGTTCACCACGGCCACGTAGGGAGCCTTGTCCTCGTCGCGATCATTGACGTCGCGCCCGCGGAGCAGGGGAATGCCCAGCGTCTGGAAATTTCCAGGAGAGACGTAATTCATCACCGCCACCGGGGCGGGCTGCCCGGAGGGCGGCTGGTAGCCATCAATGTCCAGCGTTCCGCCGTTGCTGTAGTAACCCAGCGGCACGGAAAAGGCGGTGCTGGCAACGCTCACGCCAGGCAGCGCCCGCACCCGTTGCAGCAGATTATGGTAGAACTCGCGCGTTTGCTCACCGTGGTACCCGATTTCCTGCGGATCCATGGTCAGGTTGACGACATGCGCCGGGTCAAAGCCGAGGTCCGTACGCTGCGCCTGGGCCAGGCTGCGGGTGAAGAGGGCGGCGATGATGAGCAGCATCAGCGAACCGCCCACCTGCACCACCACCAGAGCGCTGCGCAATTTTTGTCCTCCTCCCACCAGACCGCGTCCGCCCTGGTGCAGCACCTGGTTCAGGTCGCGGCGGGCCGCCCGCAAAGCGGGAAAAATGCCGACCACGACTCCAGCTGCCAGGGCCATACCGAAGGCATAAATAAAAACCCTCCAGTCGAAACGAAAATCCAGCTGCACGGGAAAATCCGTGTGCAGATTAAGGGAGCGCAGCGCGGCGCCGCCCCAGGTTCCCAGAACCATGCCGGCGGCTCCGCCAACCACCGCCAGCAGGATTCCTTCCGTCAGCAGCAGGCGGATCAGATGCGCGCGCCCGGCGCCCAAGGCTGCCCGAATGGCCAGTTCCCGCTCCCGTATTGCGGCTCGCACCAGCAGAACATTGCCTACGTTTACGCAGGCCAGCAGCAGCACCAGGACTGCCAGCCCCAGAAACAAGCCCGAAAGCAATGTCGTATTGCTGGTGCGGGGATCACCGCCCAGGCGCACGCTGGTTTCAGGGAACACCAGCATCGTCACGTTCTTTTCTATTTCCGGATATTGCTGTGAGAGTCGTTGTGAGACCACGGTGAGCGAGGCCTGCGCCTGTTGCAGGCTCACACCCTTACGCAGGCGTCCCACCACCGACAGGCTGCGGTCTCCTCGGTTCTCCATAAAACCCGGGCGCTGGGTGGCCGCCGCCATGCCCAGCGGCAGGTAAGCCGCGATGGAAACGATTGGTTCAACTCCGTGGAAGCCCTCGGGAGCTACCCCGACGATGGTCACGGGATGACCATCGAAAGAAACCTTTTTGCCGATGATTCCCCGCTCACCGCCCAGATGCTGCTTCCAGTAGGAGTAGCTCAAAACTATAACCGGGTCGGCGCCCGGTGTTTGTCCCTCTGAGGGCACGATGAACCGCCCCAACGCAGGCTTGATCCCCAGCACGGAAAAGAAATTACCGGTGACGTAATTGGTGACGAGGCGGTCGGCCTTGCCCCCATCAACGCTAAGTCCATCCAGACTCAATTCATAGCCGCACAGTCCGTCGAATACTGCCGTGGTCTGGCTGCGAATATCCTGATAGTCGGGAATGGAAATCGTGGCCAGGAGAATCTTCAGGTTCTGCTGCAGGCGCAGAACGGTGATTTGTCCTGCATCCTTGACCGGCAGCGGCCGTATCAGGAGCCAGTCCACCATGCTGAAAATGGCTACATTGGCCCCGATGCCCAGGGCCAGGGTGAGAATGGCTACCACCGCAAAAGCAGGCGTCCGGCGCATCTGCCGGGCGGCGTGACGAAAATCCTGCAGCAGGGTGCGCATGCCGCCTCCAGGAGGAACTTCCAGAGGTGTTTCGCATCTGGGTCGCCAAACTACAGTATTTGGACTTTGCTGAAAACAATGGCCTTGCTCGCCCGGCGCGCGGCGCCCGAGGCGGCTTCACTGTCCACATGCGAAACTTCACTGTTCGGAAGCGGACAGAGCGCAGGGCCGATTTGTCAGGCGGAGACCGATTCAGAGATAATTCGCGGCGCAAGAGCTTCGGACACTTCCACTTAGGAAACGGAGATGGAGAAAAAGAAATCCCAGACCGAGAATTTGAATCGCAGAACCTTTCTCAAGGCGGGAGGCGCAGCTCTGGCTGCCTCCGCGCTGGGCATGACGGCCACCTCTTATGCCCGCGTTCTAGGCGCCAATGACCGCATCCGCCTGGGCCAACTGGGCTGCGGCGACCGCAGCGGCGGCCACGTGAACATGGTGCAGTTCGCTTCCGCCAAGATTCCGGTTGAAACGGTGGCCGTCTGCGACCTGTGGAGCCTGGCGCGCGAGCGCCGTGCCGCCGACGTCAAGCAACGATTTGGCCAGCCGCCGCGCCAGTACAAATATTCCGAAGAACTGCTCAAGCAGCCCGACATTGACGGCGTCATGATCGCCACCGGCGACTTTCAGCACGCGAAGCTGTGCCAGGAAGTGGTGCAGGCGGGCAAGGACTGCTACGTGGAGAAACCGTTCGCCAACGTGCTGCAGGAAGCCAAAGATGCGCGCGCCGCAGTGAAGGCCTCGCAGCAGGTGGTGCAGATGGGCACGCAGCACCGCAGCCAGCCTTATAACCTGGCGGTACGCGACGTACTCCGCACCGGGCGCATTGGCAACATTATGCGCATCGAGCAGGAGTGGAGCGTCAACCACGAGCGCTGGCGGGGACGCCCCGAGGTGGCAGAGCTGAAAGAACAGGATACGGACTGGAACCGCTGGCTGCTGGGCAAGCCGTTTCAGCCTTTTGACCCGCGTGTTTACCTGGAATTCCGGCTTTACAAGAAGTTCTCTTCCGGCATCTTCGACCAGTGGATGAGCCACGGCGTGGACCTGGTTCACCTGTGGACCGACACCACCGCTCCGCAAAGCGTGGTGGCCAATGGCGGAATATTCGTGTGGAAAGACGGGCGCGAAAACGGCGATACGGTCAGCACCACCATGACCTATCCCCAGGGCTTCCTCTACACGTATTCCACCACTTTCGGCAACAGCTATCGCTGTTTCAGCCGGATACAGGGAACCAAGGGCACAATCGTGAACTACGGGGGCGAAGGCGCTTCCCTGTTCAAGGTCACGGATGAAGGCCACGAGCACGACCCGGTTTCCTATGATGCGCCTCCGGGGATGGGCCCGGCGGAGGACAAAGCAGAAATTCTTCGTATTCCGGGCGCGCCGGCCAATACCGAAGGTCCGGATGACGACGATCCACTGCACGTTTCGAACTGGCTGCGTGCCATGCATGATCGCCGTCAGCCTAATGCCAACGTGGACCACGGGTTTTCGCATGCCGTCGCCTGCATCATGGCGGCGGAGGCATACTGGAGCGGCAAGCGGGTGTACTGGGACGCGGAGAAGGAGGAAATTGTGGACAGTCCCGCGACTGCGCCAGCTGGCTAGCTACTGGCTGGCTCGCTGGCTCTCTCGGTGGAGAAGGAGTGGGCACGCCAGGACAATCGGCGCACCCGCTGGTGAGAGTGCCCCTCGCGCATGGCCTTCGCCGTGGCGCTCACCCTTCGTCCCCTATCGCCTGCAAGGCTTCTCCATCCAGACGTGCGGTTTTCCAGCCATCCAGAAACCTGACTTTGTGCTTTTGAAAGAAGGCTAGCGCGGGGCGATTCCAGTCCAGCACATTCAGCATGATGCCAAAGCAATTCTTGGCGCGAGCCATTGCTGCGACGCGTACAAACAGACCATCCCCGATCTTTTTTCCCCGAAACTGCGCCCGTACGAAAAGGTCTTCGAGGAAGAGTCCAGGGCCGCGAAAAGTGGAATAGGAATAGTAAAAAAACGCGTAGCCAGCCGGTTGCCCATCCCAATACGCGATCAGTGCATGAAATTGAGGCCGGGAGCCAAATCCATCGCGGGCAAGCATCTCAACCGTGGTGGCGGCCGGCAAGCGTTCGTAGTCTGCCATCTCATGAATCAGGGTGTTCAGCACAACCACGTCATGGAGATTGGCAGGACGAATAGAAAGCATTAATCCTCCTTCGGCCACCGCAACGCATGGTTATTTTCGAGCGGAGAACTCGTAAGTTACGCTGAACCCTGTTATTCAACAATCAGTAACCACTCTTGCTGTC
>DASSQB010000684.1:0-9758 GCA_035702725.1 Terriglobales bacterium
TTCGCCCGGATTCACCCGCGGAACCAGACACCGTCCACCGCGATCATTGCCGTCGGCATCGCGACGATTTTGGCCATGCTGCTGGGTGAGGCTGGCTTGGTGCCCATCCTGGAAGTTGGAGCGGTAACCTCCGCGATAGCCTGGATGGCAGCCTGTGCCTCTTATTGGCGCATGAACCCTCCCCTGAAGGGGCGGTTGGCAGCAGGATTCGGCCTGCTAGTGACCACGCTGATGATCCTGGTCAAGCTTGTTCCCGTAGTGCCCGGCCACTTCACCAGGTACGAATGGATGGCGCTGGCGATCTGGCTGGGAGTGGGGGCCGCGCTCGCAAGACCTGCCGCGCCGGAGTCGGCCCAATCAGCAGCGGCTTCTGCCGT
Organism: Terriglobales bacterium; assembly: GCA_035702725.1. Taxonomy (GTDB): domain Bacteria; phylum Acidobacteriota; class Terriglobia; order Terriglobales; family Acidobacteriaceae; genus JAICWP01. Next base: position 378 of record DASSQB010000684.1, read on the forward strand.
GGCGGGGCAAGTATCGGCTGTGTCCTCTGGCGATCAGCGGCAAAGCTAGTTGAAGGGCCAGGACCGCACGCCCAGACTAGGAAGAGGGAATGGACTCCGCAGCAGGTCAGCGGAGCCGCTTAGGATTCGCAGCCGAAATTCCCGGGGGGACACTCCGAAGCGCAGCTTGAAACAGCGGCTAAAGTGGGCGGAGTCACTGAATCCCCAGGAAAAGGCGATTTCGGTAATACTTTTTGCCGAAAACCGCCGGTCCACAAAATCGGCCGAGCAGCGTTCTAACCGCTGTTCGCGGATCCAGTCGGACACCCTGCGCCCGCGAGCCGAAAACAGGCGGTGCAAATGCCGCACAGATATTCCCACTGCCTCGGCGATTGCAGCAGGGCCCAGCTCCGGGTCTGCCAGATTGTCCTGAATGAAACCTTCAATACGCTCACCCAATCGGTTCGGTCGAAGAGCCACCGGCCTTGAGGGACTTGCGTCGCCCAGACAAGACGCGAGCACTTCAAAGTAAGCGTCGAGGGCAGATGCAGCCTCGTCAGCGGTAAACACTTCCGCCTCGCGGAACAACGACGTAAGCAAGCGGAAGAGGGTCGCGCCCATTCCCGACCCCGGTGAAATGCGCGGCAAAGCAGGCAGCACCGAGAGGCGCAGGCGGTCCTGCATCAACCAGATCGGGACACGTAAATACAGGCGGGAACAACGGCCGGCACAGTCGGAGGACCAGGGGCGTCCGGAATCGAGCAGGGTGGTGTCTCCCGGCTGCAGAACAGTCCGCGTGCCTTCCTGGTAATAGCGCCTGACCCCTTCCAGTTGCGTGATGACGATGCAGCTGCGGTCGGGGGAACCGGCACTGACCACAGGAAACTTAGCGAAGGAAACCGGGGTGGAGGAAAACCGAGTCAACTCCAGGCCCGCGACTTTCCGCCGTTCAATACGGCCGGTGAATGCCGGACGGCTGGGGAATTGGAAGCGACAGTCACCGCATATCTGCCTTGCGCGGAAGAGCCAGGCATCAAGCCGGTCGGCAACGGGAAGCAGGTCCGTGGAAAACAACTCGGACACTGGTTGGGTCCCGGTTGCCCCGGATTCCGGCTGCTCACGATTCAAGGACATTGTTATTCCGAACTGGCAAGAAATTGGCGGCACGCTAACACAATGCCCGTGGGCGTGCAAGGAGAATCTGGGAGGCCAGGTTCTGCTTACCAGGATAGGCGGGAAAGTCCTGTAGCGCGAGGGAATGTGATCAAGTCGTTCCCCCCTTCAATTCGGTTTATATGCCTTGGTAACGGCGGAAAAATCCTCGTTGCCGTAACCCCCAGCGATTGCTCTCCGGAAGATTTCGAGCGCGGATGCGGCGGTTTGAAGCTTCATTCCCAGCGCGTTTCCCTCCTGTAATGCGTACGCCAGGTCCTTTGCCATGAGCTGAAGGGCGAAGTTGGGGTCGAAGTCATTGGCCAAGACACGGCCTGCCACCCGCTTCACAATGCCGCTTCCGGGCGCGCCTTCGGTGAGCACAGAAAACGCTTTCTGGCGGTCTAAGCCGGCTGCCCCGATCATCCCTGCCGCCTCAGCAAACGATGCGGCCTGCACTCCGCACACAAAATTGTTGATCAGCTTCATCAGCGCGCCGCTGCCGTGGGGACCGAGATGGAGCACATCGCGACCGAGCGCACAGAGGACGGGACGCGCCTTCTCGAGCGCAGGGGCGTTTCCGCCGACAAGAAAGACAAGCTCCCCCGAGGCGGCGTGCGGCTTGGTGCCGGTAACCGGAGCGTCCAGAAACTCGCACCCATGCTTCGCGGCTGAAGCTGCCAGCTCTTTCACCCACCCTACGCTGAGCGTGCTGGATTCGATGAGCACTGAGCCAGCCGGGACGCCGGCCAGAATTCCGCTGGGGCCCAGCCATACATCGCGCGAAGCCGCGTCATCAGCAACCATGCTGATTACAATTGCGGCGCCGGAGGCAGCTTCGCGGGGGGTCCGTGCCAGACGCGCGCCTGAGTTGACCAGCGGAGCAGCGCGTGCCGCATTCCGGTTGTAAACGGTGACGGGAAAGTTAAGAGATAACAGGCGGTGTGCCATTCCGCGGCCCATAATGCCGAGGCCGAGGATTGCCGTTTGTGGTTTTGACATGGGTTGCTCACTCTAAGGGAATAACGCAAACCAGCACATATGCCGGCTGGATAACATGGACGGGAGTGTATTTGCGTTTCGCGCTCGCATCAAGCGCTGAACAGGCGTGTCCAGACCTGCATTGCCGTCGCTTCCCGGTTCGCCCAAGCATAGTAGGGGATGAACGTCAGAGGAACGGGCCGCGTGCTTGAGGGCTTGCCGGCGTACCGCGAGTAGAGCACATTCTGAGAATGGGCTCGCTCGTAAGCCAAACCTCCATGCTGGAGCACAACCACCCCATCCAGAACGTTGTTCTTGTACTCGTTCTGAAACGCGGATTGCGGTACTTTGTCGATGTTGAGGGCGACGTCTGCCAAGTCGACACCCGATGGCTGGTCGAGCCCTTCCAGGCAGTAAAGAATGGGCCCGCGCTGAACGGCGACTCTTCCACTATCTTCGGCAACCCGAGGGTTGGCCTGAAGCACATGCGAACTCATGGGCAAATGCAGGCGCACCATGTCGCCCGCCTCCCAGTGGCGGCGAATAGGGAGATATTCGCCCGGTGTTACGCCTGCTAATGCCTTGCCGTTCACCGCGACTTGCGCCGCATCTGCCCATCCCGGAATGCGGAGGTAGAGGGTGAATGGGGAGGATCGCGCGGGAGAAACAGCGATTTCAATATCTCCCTCCCAAGGATAATTGGTTTTCTGCGCGACCTTCAGACCGGTTCCGTCCTCCAGATGCCAGTCGAGCTCGGAGTTATCATAGAAATGCACGTAAACTCCATCGCTGCTGGTGCTGTAGAAATATCCGGGAAGAGAGGCAAAAGTTCGCTCGAGGTTGGGCGGGCAACAGGTCACGTCGTACCAGGGATTCCGGATTTTGTCTCCGGTGGAGGGATCAAAGGCCAGGGGATTCCGATAGCAGTAAAGAGTCCCGTTCAGCGACATTCCGGAATTGATGCCGTTATAGAGGGCTCTCTCCATCACGTCGGTGAATTTGGCGTCTCCCGTCGCCGAAAGCATGCGCCAGTTCCACATCATGTTGCCGATGGCAGCGCAACTCTCGCCATAAGCGCGGTAGTTAGGCAACTCGTAGGCATCGCCAAAGGCTTCGCCGTCGGACCGCGCGCCCACACCGCCGCTGATGTACATTTTGGCGCTGACCAGGTCGCCCCAAAGCGTGTTCAGCGTCTTCCAGTAAGTGGGGTCGCCGGTCTCCAGGTAGTAGTCGGTAGCGCCGCAACAGGCGTACATGGCGCGCACGGCATGGCCTTCCAGTTTGGTGCGGGCGGTGAAGGGAGTGCCGCTGAACATGTAGATAGTCCTGCGCTCGGGAAATTGAAGCCGGTCGTCGCCGCGCAGGATATAACCCGCGAGCTCGAGTTGCCGCTTGTCGCCCGTGATGCGGTAGAGCTCGATCAAGGCCATCTCGATTTCGGGATGGCCGGCGACGATGGGCTTTTTGGGAGCTGGCCCGTAGTTGGGCAACAGGAAGCCGTCAACGAAGCGGATTCCTGCGTCGAGTAATTTGCGCTCCCCCGTGGCACGGTAATAAGCGATGGCTCCCTGCAGCATATGTCCGAGGTTGTAGAGCTCGTGGCCGGTCGCCTGAGTATCAGGTAGCATGCGCAGCGCCGCCCGATCGCCCACAAAATAGGTGTTCAGGTAGCCGCTGGGTTCCTGGACCGCGACCACTTCATCTATCGCCTTCTCGGCTAAGGTGCGCAGCGCAGGCTGAGCGCCGGACTGCAACACGAACCCGGCGGCCTCGGTCCACTTGTAGACATCAGAGTCGGAAAACACCGGGCCAATCTGGGACGCATCGCTCTTGCCCAGCAGGCGGCGGAAATTGTTCATGCGGCCATGGGCTTCGAGCAAATCGTGCATGCTGGGAATGCTCTGGCTGACGTTGGTTTCGCGCCGCTGTGCCCAGAAACCGCTCTTGATGGTCACGGCGCGTACGGGAACGTGGCGCAGCTTGGCGTAGGGAGACCGAGTGAGGTTCTCAATGGCCTGGTTCTTCCAGTCTGGCGCCTGGAGCTGGGCAGTTTCCGGACCCGCAGCAGGGAGTGAGGGAAAAACGCCGGAGACCATTTCGCTCAGGGCCTTGGGGGCGGCAAGCGAGGAAACCGCAGCCGCGGAAACCGCTGAGGCCACAAACTGCCGGCGTGACATGGTGGTGGTTTTGCCCATGGCTCCCTCCTATGCAAGCGACGCGCAGACCCAGCGAAGGACCGACGCGGGGATGAGGTGGGATTATACTCCCGCTGGAGTAATCGTTTACTCAGAGCCAGCATTCAGTCGTTGGCGGTCCTCTGTTACCTTTTGCGACGAATGGTGTCGGTGGGACTACTGCCGGCGGGAAGAGACAGCGAGGATTATGGCGGATACGCCCAACAACACCGACATGATCACTCTAACCAGGTTGCGCCTGCGACTTGCGGGCTGGTGGTGGTGATAGACCCGGTGCAACACCAGCCACTCACCTGCCAGGGCCAGGAGCAGCATGAGGATTGCGGCGCGCGACCAATCCTCCGAGCGACCCGGCAGCCAGGCCGTGACCAGGATTACCACGGCCAACAGGCAGGCAAGCGCCGTCCATAACCATCGGCGCCCTGTACCGTAATTTGAGGCCTGCGACTCGGTCATACCCCACAACGCTTCGCCTATAATCGTTCGACCAGCGGGCCGGGTCAATGCCAAACCGGTGACGAGCAGGACCCTTCGACAAGGCCGGCAAGGTTGAAGTACCGAGTTTCTGTCCGATTAGAGAGCGGGTCGCAGTGAAGATTGTCCGTTTGAAAACCGCGGTAGTTGAGGGCAATTTCGACTGGACGTTCGTCCGCATTGAGACTGACGAGGGGCTTCGCGGACTGGGCGAATGTTTCTTTGCCCCAGGTCTCACTGCGATTATTCGCTCGCTCGAACCGCTTCTGGTGGGAGAAGATCCCCGCGACGTTCATCGCCTGTTCCGCAAACTGCAGCTTGCGACCTCGGGCGCCGGTTCGGTGGCCGGCATCATTTACAACGCTATCAGCGGCATCGAAGCTGCGCTCTGGGATGTGCTGGGTCAATGGCTCGAAGTCCCTATATACCGGCTTCTAGGCGGGAAATTCCGCGACAAAATCCGCATTTACGCCGATTGTCATGCCGGAGAGGCGCTGGAAAGCCTGGATGAGGTCTTGCGCACGCGTCCGGCGGCCTGGGCTGCGAAAAATTCCAACCATACGGCAAAGGATTACTTCGGGGCGGCTGAAGATGGACCGCCTGCTTGCCCGGACGACTATCGGCGTCAAGCCCTCGCTAAGCGAAGTGAAGGCTATACTGCGCTGAAATTCGACCTGGATGTCCCGGGTACGGAGGGAATTGATGCGCACAACCGCGCGCTCAGCAACCGCGCGATTGATCGCATGGCGGGCCTGGTCGCCGCGGTCCAGGAAGCGGTGGGCAAGGATACAGATATAGCGGTTGATTGTCACTGGCGCTACAACGCCAGCGACGTGGTGAAACTGGCACGCGAACTGGAGCCATTCCGGCTGCTGTGGCTGGAGGATCCGGTGCCGCCCGATAATGTTGCCGCGCTGAAAGAGGTGCACTCCAAGGTGAATGTGCCGATTGCAAGCGGCGAGAATCTTTACCTGTTTACCGGCTTTCAGGAAATCATCGCGCAGCATGCGCTGAGCATAGTTACTCCCGATTTGCAAAAGGTCGGCGGCCTGGCGGCCGGGCAGAACATTGCTCAGTTTGCCGACGTGCATGGCATGCCAATGGCAGTGCACAATATCAGCAGTCCGGTGGGAACTCTTGCGGCTGCGCATTTTTGCGTTGCGATTCCGAATTTCCTGGCGCTTGAATTCCATGCTTCCGAAGTTCCCTTCTGGAATGATCTGGTCGAAGGCGTGCCGAAGCCGGTCATCCAGAATGGATTTATCGCCATACCTGAAAAGCCGGGCCTGGGAGTCAGTTTGAATGAACAAGTAGCGCGGCGCTACGCGCGAAAGGGCGAACCGTTTTTCGAATGACTGAAGCGAAACTCTGGAATTCAGACGATGAATTGTTCTCCATGGCAGAGAGCGAGCTCTTTACCTGCGTGGTGGGCGACGTCATGGATAAGATTGGCCTGCAAAAGCAATTTCTGCCACCCCACATTCAGCCCCTGCAGCGGGAGATGGTTGTGATCGGGCGCGCCATGCCGGTCCTCTCCGTGGACGTTTTCGCTGAGCGAATTGGCGACAGCGCGAACAAATTGATGGATAAGCCTTTTGGCTTGATGCTGGAGGCAGTGGATGACCTGCGCAAGAATGAGGTCTACGTGAATACCGGATCTTCGCCTCGCAATGCGCTGTGGGGAGAACTGATGAGCACGCGCGCCCGCAAACTGGGCTGCCGGGGAGCGGTGCTGAATGGATACACGAGAGATACCAGGCGAATTCTGGAGATGAAGTTCCCCACATTCGCATTCGGGTCTTACGGGCAGGATTCGGCTCCGCGTTACAAGGTGATGGATTTCCGGCTCCCCATCGAGATTGGACAGGTGCGGGTGCGCCCCGGAGACATTCTATTTGGCGATATGGATGGAGTCTTGCTGGTTCCCGCCGAAGCGGAAGGCGAGGTATTCGCCCGCGCGCTGGAGAAGGCCCGGGGGGAAAAGTTGGTCAAGAAGGCCATTGAAGAAGGAAGCAGCGCGGTGGAAGCATTCAAGAAGTTTGGAATTATGTGAAAAGTATGACTTCGATCTCCGCCACGGCACGCGGGCAGCAGATTCGGCGCTTTCTTCGAAAGCATAAACTGCGCGCCTGGATTGCGTGGCGCCCCGACGAACTGGTGATGATGTCCGCGCACCTCCCCTACTGGGGAGCATCGCTGTTGATTTATTTTGCTGAAGCGGAGCCTATCGTCTTCGTTCCCCAGCTTGAGCCGCGCGATCATATTCCCGAGGGGCTGCAAGTCAAGGAGTACCCCTGGGGCGATCTGAAATGCGCCGACCCCTACTCGGTTCTGGTTGCAGCCGTGCGAGACGAATTGGCAAAAGCCAAAATCGCACGAGAGCAGGCCGGTATGAATTCCAGCTCAGCACGGGCTGCTTTACCGATACAGGCTGCCGAACACATCCCCCTGCCGGAAACTTTTTCTGAGCAGTTTTCGGAGCTTGCCGCTAAATCCAACCCTGCCCACCTGGCGGGATTTTTTCAGCTCTACCTGAGAAAAACTGCCGAGGAGATTCAGGCGATCCGGCTGGCCAATCGTGTCGCCAATATTGGATTGCGGGTGTTTCATGAAAAGCTGAAGCCAGGAATCTCGGAAGTGGAGATTGCATCCGCGGTTGAGTCAGCCATCCATTGTCAGATTGGCCACGACGGCATCTTTCATTCCCGGGGCTGGGCGATGGTTCAGTCCGGCCCGAACGCGGCCGATGCGGGAAGATTCAACCGCTCCACCGCCCGGCGGTTGCAGAATGGCGACCTGGTTCTGATTGAGCTGGGAACCTGTGTCAATGGCTATTGGAGCGACCTGACGCGCACAGCGCGTGTAGGCAAGGTAAAGCCCGAGGTGGAAGAGATATTCAATGTTGCTGCCGGCGCGCAGAAAGCTGCAATCAATGAAGTAGCACCTGGCGTTTCTGCGGGCCGCATTGACGCCGCAGCCAGGGACCACATCGCAAGCCGCGGCTTCGCGGAGTTCTTTACTCACCTTACCGGACATCACGTTGGCTTCCGGTATCACGATCCGGGATTTTTGATCGTTCCCGGCGAAGCCGCCAAACTCGAACCTGGGATGATAATCACGATTGAACCAGGGGTATATGTTCGCGAACGCGGCGCAGGGGCAAGAATTGAAGACAACGTGCTCGTCACCGAATCGGGGCACGAGATACTTTCCAGAACGGATGGGAGCAGGCGGACATGATCAGCATTGACCTTTCCGGCAAGACAATCCTGATTACTGGCGCCCTGGGCGCGATTGCCGAGCACATGGTCCGCAGGCTCAGCGCAGCCGGTGCCAACCTGGTCCTCACCGACATAAAAGGCCCGGCACAAGCCAAGCAAACTCTCGACCAATGGCAGATCAGTCCATCTTCCTACGTCTATTTTCCAGCAGATATAACTCGCTCTGCCGAAATAGAAGGTGTAGTGAACGCTGCTTTCAGCAAGTTTCCCCAGATGGACACGGTTCTGGGCCACGCCGGCGGTTGCGGCCTGCATCCCTTCGCGAGCACGTCCGAGGCCGACTATGAGGGCATCTTTCGCTTCAACTACTTCGGGCAGACTTATCTCGCCCGCTCCGTGCTGGCGCAGTGGATGCGGCGCAAAATACCGGGGCACCTGATCTTCACATCATCTTACGTGGCGCGAATGCCGCACACACAGATTTCATCGTATGCATCGGCCAAAGCGGCCCTGGAAAACTTCGCGCGCAGCCTGGCCATGGAGTATGCCCATACAGGAATTCGGGTGAATGTCGTTTCTCCGGGAAATGTGGCCTGCGGCAGCTCGCTGAAGGTTTTTGAAGAGGACGCCGCTTACCGGGAATTTGTGCTGCGCGTCTCCCTGGGGAGAAGAAACACTCCCGAGTCCATTGCCGATGCTTTTGTTTTTCTGTGTTCGCCGCTGGCCAGCGAGATCAACGGACAGGTCCTCAGCCCGGATTACGGTGCCGGCATCGGGAACCGGTTATGAAAATCGGCCTTGGGCTCTATCGGCACATGCTGACGCGCGACTATTACGACTTCGCGCGCCAGGCCGGTTGCACCCATGTTGTAGTTCATCTGGTTGACTACTTCAATCAAGGCTCAACCAACCCTCGAAATAATCAGCCGACCGCGTCGAAGTACGAACCATGGGGAGTGGCCGGCAACCCGGACCAGATTTGGACAACACGCGAACTGAAAAAGCTGCGCTCCGAAATCGAAGAGGCGGGTCTGGTCCTGGCCGCCATCGAGAATCTCGACCCCGCGCACTGGCACGACATTCTGCTCGACGGACCGCAGCGTCCGCAGCAAATTGAAAAAGTGAAGGCCATGATTCGCCGCCTGGGCGAGGCGGGCATTCCAGTGCTGGGCTACAACTTCAGCCTGGCCGGCGTTTGCGGGAGAGTAACGGCTCCCGCCGGGCGCGGACGCGCAATTACTGTCGGAATGGATGGTCCCGCAGAAGACGTGCCCATCCCCAACGGAATGGTGTGGAACATGGTCTACGACCAGAAGGCCTCTGCGGGCACCTTGCCCTCCATTTCGCACGAAGAGCTGTGGCGCCGCCTGCAGCAATTT
>DASSQB010000685.1:0-15929 GCA_035702725.1 Terriglobales bacterium
GGCCTTCGGCGGCGGCTTGGACTTTAACCTAGGGCGGCACTTCGCCATCCGCCCCGTGCAGCTCGACCTGGTGCGCACGCAGTTCAGCCCGACAGACGCGCTGACAACTGGACTCTCGACCAGCACCAGCGGCGCGCAGAACTTCCTGCGCTATTCGGGAGGGATCGTGTTTCGGTTCTGAAGCAGATTTCTTGCAGTCTAAAAATGTGCGCGACCTAAAAACGCAGGTAGCGCATGAGCACTCCGGCCAGGATGCCACCCAGGAGCGGGCCAACTACGGGAACCAGGGCATAGCCCCAGTCGGAATGGCCTTTGCGCGAGATGGGCCAGAGGGCGTGCGCGATGCGCGGGCCCAGGTCGCGCGCGGGATTGATGGCGTAGCCAGTGGTTCCGCCCAGCGACAATCCGATTCCCCACACCAGGCTGGCCACCAGGTACGGGCCCAGGCCACCCACGGGAGCCACGGCGCTTACGCCCTTGGAGAACATAGCACCCACCACCAGCACCAGCAGGAAGGTTCCAATCACTTCACAGAGCAGGTTGGAAGGAAAGTTGCGTATCGCGGGGGTCGTGCAGAAGCACGCCAGCTTGGTGCCGGGATCGGGAGTCTCGCGCCAATGAGGCAGGAAATAAAGCCACACCAGTGTGGCTCCGGCAAAAGCGCCGAGCAGTTGGGCAATGGCGTAGGGCACGACCTTGGCGAAAGCACCGGAGTTGACGGCGAAGCCCAAAGTGACGGCGGGATTGATGTGCGCGTCACGGCTGCCGCAGGCCACGGCGGTAAATACTCCTGCCATGACGGCGAAGGCCCAGCCGCTGGTGATCACCATCCAGCCCGCGCCTTCCGCCTTAGTGCGTTTGAGCAAAACATTAGCTACAACGCCATCTCCCAGCAAAATCAAAACCATGGTGCCCATGAATTCGCCCAGCAACGGTGAAGCCATCCTCATTCCTCCACGTTTCCAGATGTGAACAGCCGGCCTGAGCCGCGGAACCAAGCGGCTATCGGTTGTTGCCGCCAAGCCTTAGATGACTCAGAAGATTCCGTGCGGGATTGTACTCTGCTCGAGAGCAGTTCAGGGGCAGGCTGCGGGTGCCAACCCAGTGTCCTCTGTCGCGATTCCAACAGAACACGAGAGGAGGGTAAGCATGAAAATCGCATCACTACTATGCGTTCTGGCCCTGGCAGTTTCCCTGGGGTGGGCATCTCCGGCGGCAGCATTGGCTGGCAGGTCGGCGGCCAGAGCAGCGATCTGGTGATGATGGTCATGAACCAGCAGGGCATGGACCAGCTTATGTCGGGTCATTTCAAGGTGGGAGCCGGAGCTGACGCCGCTGCTGGACCGGTGGGCCGTTCCGGGTCCGCCAACGCCGGCTGGAAGGCTGCCATCCTGACGTATGCCCGCTCATTCGCCGCTATTCATTTTTGAGAAGCACAGCTAGGCAAGCTTTCTGCGATCCGGCTTTGACCAGGCGCACAAGGCAGTATCAGCCAGAGCGAGAAATTTCTTCACATATGCATCTTCCCCCTCGAGCTCCGAGCAGAGCTGGAACGCAGGGCGATTAACTATCGCGTTAGTATCAGGGGGTAACGAATTGACGGCTGGGAAAAGAACGATGCGGTTGCGCTTGCGCCGTGCCACGATGCGGCACGCACCTTTACTCCCGGGCATGCCCGGGGGATGAGGAATACTACGCGGCTTGCAATTGCCGCAATGAGGTTTCCGGACTGTGAACCCCTGGGGCGGCCGCAAGTTTGGCCAGAAGATCAACGCGGCTGAGCGGCCGGAGCACCAACTCGCAGTTCAGGCCAGTCTCCTCCACCACCAGGGCAGCCTCGTCGAGTTGCGATGAGGAACAGACAAGGAGGATGCGGCAATCCGGGTATTTATTCTGCAGAGCGACTGCCGCCTCAATGTCCGGGGGATGATGCGCCGCCAGATCTATTACGGCGGCATCAATCACCATCCTCCCGGCTATTCGCAACGCGGTTGCGCCCGAAGCGGTGCTTGCCGTCATGTAGCCGCCGCCATGCGACACGGTCGCCAGCGTCGCGGCGATCACCCGATCAGCAGCCACTACCAGAACGAACAATTCTTTCCTATCGCTCATAAACTCCTCTTGCTGTTACCGGTCTGATCAGTGCCGGACGGGCGCTCTTTCCAGCCCTGTCCCGTTTGTTGACAGTTTCAGCAGCAAGGTTGCCTGAGCGCCAATAGTCCTGAACCTTCCTGAGTAGTCTCTGGCCTGAATTCCTGATCGGCACTGGGAAGCGGAACGAGCCGTAACATCAAGAACTTAGGATGTCTCAAGACTCACCGGAGAACTGCCGCGGAAGCTCAAAGCGGTAGCCGGCGCCGTGGACCGTTTTGAGATAGCGGGGATGTTCGGGTTCGGGTTCAATCTTCTCCCGCAGGCGGCGAACGTAGACGTCAATGGAACGCGGCGTCACAAAGCTGCTGTCGCTCCAAACGGCATCCAGCAACTGATCGCGGGTGAACACCCGGCCCGCATTGCGGGCCAGGAAATCCAGGAGGCGGAATTCGCGGGTGGTAATGGGCACGCGCTGCTCACGAACGCGAAGGGCCATGGCAAGCGAATCAATTTCCATCTCACCCAGCTTGAGCACGGAGGCCGAGGGCAAAGATTGGGCGCGGCGAAGCACTGCCCGGACTTGCGCCATGAGTTCACGCGGGCTGAAGGGCTTGGAAACGTAATCATCGGCGCCCAGGTCCAGGCCGCGCACGCGGTCGGCTTCGGCGGTTTTTGCAGTCATGAAGATAACCGGAGTCGTCGAAAACCGGGGATGGCGGCGGATCTGGCGGCATAACTCCAGACCGTCGGTGCCGGGCAGCATGATGTCGAGCAGGAAGAGGCGCGGCATTTCGCGTCCTGCCTCCGGCAGCACGTCTGTTCCGCTGGCGAACACGCGCGTTCTGTAACCGTTTAACTCAAGCTGGTGCCGCACCAGGCGGGCGATGTCGGAGTCGTCCTCCACTACATAAACCAGAGCATTGCCAGGCTCAATGGGCGCGGTTGGTCGAGGCGCTGGCATACCGTTAGCGAGCACGCGGCGAAGCCTTGCAGATTGCTCGAACTTCGCAGAATAGGGCGGGTCTATTGCAAAAATGTTACGTCCTTATTAATTGTTGGTGAATGTTGGGCCTCCTGGCGAGCCGGCGGCACTCGCTTCAATTCGTAATTCCGCATTCATCAATTGCCCTTCTCTGTGTCGCCGTCGCCAAAAATTATTGGGCTGGGGTCTTCAGGTACTCGGCGGGAATTGGATTGTCGGGTCGCTCGGAATCCCAGGAGATAGTCAAAATCCGCCAGCGGACGCCATCGTTGAGCAGTTCCACGCTGTTAATGCCGCGCTCAAACGGCTCCGCTTTGAGCTCATGGCGGGAGGCATAAGTGGTAAAGACGTGGGCGATATTGCCGAACTGCTCGGTGTGGCGGGCAATTTCCGATTCGTAAAAGGCATGTTGCTGGAAGTAAGCTCCCGCCCCGCGCTCATAATCGTCGGGCGTCATCACTTTGTGCAGAGTCTGGCCGTCCTTGTGCAGCACGGTAGCCAGGGTCGCCTGGGAAAGAAACAGGGAGTGGAACCGTTCCCAATTACGCGCGCCCGCAGGTCCGGAGATGACGTCGTACAGGGCGTGAACAATGGAATCAATGGATTTGCCATCTTCGGCATAGAGCGCGGCAGGCTTCGCCGAAGGGTTCTGGGCGACCAACGCAACAGATAAGGCGAGGACCGCAAATAACGCTTTCACGAGGGCTCCGGAACTGCGGTGGAGTGGGAATCGCAAGCGGCGACGATAGCAGAGGCGAAGCAGGGAGACAACCAAGCTATGTTCACTGATCCGGATCCCGGCTGGGCCCAGACGCTCGCGAATTAAGGACGGCGGCGGCCGGTCGCGCCATCAGCCAGGAGACGCTGACGTACATAACAAAACATTCCACGGCGAAAGGCAGAAAGCCAAGATAGCCGGGCGCCGGCATCTCGAAAATCTTCAGATCCTGAAACATGGGAAAGATGTAGTGCCACTTGGCTGCCGCCCAGTAATTCCAGAACTCCCAGAGCCAGCCGCAAATAAAGCCGGAGATCAGCAAGGAATAGAAACGGCTGCGGCGGCCGGCGGCAAAATCGCCCAGGATCGAGGGCAGGCGCAGGCGGTAGTTGAGGGGATCGAGAAGGAAAATGAACCCCACCCACACCAGGGCGAAAAGGTAAGCGGCAGTAGGCTGGGGCAACAGCAATGGCAGGGCCAGGCAAGCCGTGCCGAACACCACCATGAGGGCGTGCGCGGCGGCGGAAAACCGGATCGGCGTTGCGGGGTGGAACCACCCGAAAGCTTCCACCAGGTCGGCAGTCTCCAGAATGCCGGGAGAAATGGTGGCAAACGACCAACCGTAACCAAGCATCGCCAGCGCGCGGTTAAGGGGCAAGCCAACATAAGTCCAATTGTCCAAGCGCAAATTGTAGGCTTCAAAAATCAGCCACAAGGGAATGGAAAGCAGGGCCATTCTGGCGAATTCGGCCGGAGCGTCGCTCAGGCGGGAATGGCCGCTGATGGCGTGCCCAGCGGCGTCGGCAAGCAGGATATAGGCCGTCCAGGCGATGGGGGTGAAGTAGGTGGCCACCGGCTCAACACGGCGGAACATAAGCCCTTCCGCAGCGGCCAGGACGGCAAGTCCCACCCATCCGTAGACGGGCAACGGGAAACGGCGATGGCGCAGGAATGCGACCATCAGCGCTGCGGCAGTAACGAATGTAAAGCAGAGGCCGAGAACGGTCATTGCCTCCATATTATCTCGGGCGCCACTTCGGAAGAGGGCTGTGCCTCTAGTGGTCGGCCATTCCCCGTTCTGACCTTTGTGTCCTTTGTGGTGAATGGTGTGCCCGCTCACAGCGCGGGGTGACTCGCCTCACAGATAGTGAGTGCCACGGCCAGCCACAATGGCGCCAGAGGCGGGGTAGTCCTGCTCCAGTCCTGGCTCGGCCGGCTAGGGTGATTGAGACCGGCCCCCGCTCTCTGTAGAATTTGAATTCAGCGATCGGACACCCAGCCCCGGGTGACGCCAGCGAGGAGAAACAAATGGCCAACAACACGCTCACAGTGACCGACAATCGGACGGGAACGACGTACACGCTGCCGGTAGAAAACGGAACCATCCGGACGATGGATTTGCGGCAGATCAAAACCGGTCCCGATGATTTCGGGCTGATGGGCTACGACCCGGCATTTACCAACACGGCCTCGTGCCGCAGCAGCGTCACCTTCATTGACGGCGAACGCGGCATCCTGCGCTATCGCGGCTATCCCATCGAAGTGCTGGCTGAGCACTGCACCTTCCTGGAGGTGGCCTACCTGCTGATCTGGGGCGAACTGCCCACCCAGGCGCAGATGAAGGAGTGGATTTACCAGATCACACACCACACCATGCTGCACGAAACGGTGAAGAAACTCCTGGAAGGCTTCCGCTACAACGCCCATCCCATGGGCATGTTCGTGAGCACGGTGGCGGCGCTCTCCACCCTGTATCCCGAGGCCAAGCATGTGGAGGATGCGGAAATCCGCAAGCACCAGATGTTGCGGCTGATCGGCAAAGTGCCTACCATCGCTGCCTACTGCTACCGCCACAGCAAGGGCTATCCCTACGTGTACCCGGATAATGACCTGAGCTACACCGGCAACTTCATGAACATGCTGTGGCGCATGATGGAGCCGAAGTACGTGGCCAATCCGGTGCTGGAGCGGGCGCTGGACATCCTGTTCATCCTGCATGCCGACCACGAACAGAATTGCAGCGCCAATGCTATGCGTTCGGTGGGCAGCGCGCTCACCGATCCCTATCTGACCACCGCCGCCGCCGCGTCGGCTCTGGCCGGGCCGCTGCACGGCGGCGCCAATGAAGCGGTGCTGCGCATGCTGGATGAAATCGGCTCCAAGCAGAATGTGCCCGCCTATGTGAAGCGTATCAAGGAAGGGCACGGAAAGCTGATGGGCTTCGGGCACCGCGTCTACAAGAATTACGATCCGCGCGCCAAGATCATCAAGTGGACTGCGGAGCGGGTGTTTGAGGCCACCGGCCGCAATCCCAAGCTCGACATCGCTCTGGAACTGGAACGAATTGCGCTGGAAGACGAGTATTTCGTGAAGCGCAAGCTCTACCCCAACGTGGACTTCTATTCCGGCATCATCTACCAGGCCATGGGCTTCCTGCCGGAAATGTTCACCGTGATGTTCGCCATTCCGCGCACGGCGGGCTGGCTGGCGCAATGGAACGAGATGCTGATGGATTCCGAGCAGAAGATTGCGCGGCCCCGGCAGGTCTATACCGGCGCGCCGGAGCGGGCCTTCGTGCCCATGGAGAAGCGCGGCGCGGTGGCCACCACACGCTAGACGTCGGCAGGCGCGTGCTCCTCGCAACGGGAGCACGCGTTCTACCCTCACAAAGCGATCCCTATCTCACCGTGAGCAGCACCGTGGCGGAATGTACGTCGTTGCCTGCGGTTCCCACTATCAGCACACTAAAGTTTCCGCGCTGCGTTCTTCCCGTTGTAGAAACTGTGAGCGCCGAATTGGTTCCCGTCCCAGGTGTGGGGTTGGGTGGCGAAAAGCTGCACGTGGCTCCGCTGGGCAAACCAGAGCAGGAGAGCGCCACTGGTAAATTGAAAGGTCCACCTAAGTCCCCCAGGAGAACTGTGATATTGGCTGCCGAGCCATGCTTTACCGTCACAGACGTGGGGCTGACGGCGAGCGAGAAGTCGGCTCCGAGGCCGCTGAGGGCGACACTCAGATTGGCCGAGTTAATCCCATCTGTCCCGGCTACGGCTAGAGTGCCCGACCGAGTGCCAGCCGCGGAGGGAGTAAACGTCACGCTGTAAGCGCACGAGGCGCCGCCCGGCAGACCGGCGGCGGAGCAGGTGTTCGTTTGGGCGAAGTCACCGCTAATCGCGGTATTGGAGAACTGGAAGCAGGTGTTCCCGGTGTTGCTCAAGGTGACCGACTGCGGGCTGCTGGAGGTGCCGACCGGCTGGCTGGAGAAAGTCAGTGCATTGCTGGAGACACTCACGTTAGCCGAACGCACGAGCTCATACGCGCCCTGGTCAACCGTGCTCACGCAATCATTGTTGCCATCGAGAATTCGTACATTTCCCGCGAAGTCGGTGGGCGACAGGTTAGGAGCTGAATTGTTGCCGGCGTCAACTGCCGGAGATGCGGGTTGCAGATGGAAATCGGCTCCGCCGGCATTCACGAACTGAGGATCGGCAGAGATATTTCCATTCAGGCCGCTCTGCCCGGCACAAGTGCCGTCAAGGCCCGTGGCACCGGAGCTGAAGGCGTCGTTGTTGGAAAAGATGGGCGGCTGCGGGCTGTAGGTACCGTCGCAGAAAACGGAATTTTCACCTGCGGCTCCAATCAACAGGTTATTGAAAAACTGAACCTGGGTGTCGAAACCACTGGCGTAAACCGCCGACCCCTGAGTCGCGCCGGGTCCGCCGACGATCGTGTTGTTGAGCAGGATGGGTCCGCGAGACCCGGAAGGCACCAGGAAGAAAACGCCGGCGCCCTGGCCCGCGCTGTTGTTATAAATCAGGTTTTGCACCAGCAGGGGGTCGGAGTCGTTCACCATGGAGATGCCGCCGCCCTGCGCCGCGGGCGAAACCCCGCTCGCCGTATTCCCTGCAATAATGTTGTTCTTGATGGTCGGCGTGCCGGCCGCATTCATGGAGATGCCGCCGCCGTTACCAGAGGGCCAGCTATTGTTCACGATCACGTTGCCGATCACCTGCGCGGTGCCGGCGCCACCCAGGGAGATGCCGCCGCCGCCGGACCCGCCAGAGCAAGCCGACTGGGTGTTGTTCTGGATTGTATTTCCCTGGACCTTGGGCGAACCAAAACTGACTGCGATTCCTCCTCCGTCAGAACATGCCGTGTTGTTCTGAATAACGTTGTTGGTAATGGTGGGAGAAGCCGAACGAATGTAGATTCCGCCGCCCTCATACTGTGTGGCGAAGGTTGAAGTTCCGTTCTGAATTGTGAAACCATTCAAAACAGAACTGGGTCCCTCCCCGGCGGCAAAGATCACAACCGGCGCTATGGCCCCACCGTCTATCGTCGTAACCGATGCACCCCCGGAACTGGTGACGGTAATCGCTTTGCCGGAAAAGGTGATGTTCTCTGAGTAGGCGCCCGGAGCAACCAGCACCGTGTCGCCGCTATTGGCGGCATTGATCGCTGCCTGAATAGTAGGCTGGTCGCCGGGAACATTAATCGTATTCTGCGCCAACGCGGACAAACCGCAGAAGACCAGCGCAACCAGTAGAGCCAGGCCTAAACGAACGCGGGTGAGACCACACGACATGACACACTCCTTGCAGTGGTGTAGGCAAGCGCTACACTCGAAATTCAATCAGGAACATGTTCTACGAGGGAGGAAAACAGCAGAACTGGCGGTCATCTTAGCAAGCCGGTTAAGGGTGGACAAGCTGCTTAAATAGTTACTGCGTGGAGGAGAGGGAAACTACTGACAAACAATGGCATAACATTTGTTTTAGTTTCGGGAATGAAATCTCGGATGCAGTCCCCAAGCAGACGTATGCTCTGACCACAACCTGCCGAAAAGGTTACAGGAATTCCCAGCGTTGTCCCTTGCCTCCGCTTGCCAATCGGGCATAAGTGCCTTCTAAAAAGGCTAAATATCACTTGTACAATCCCGCCGCGGTGTCGTGCAGGTAGGCGTGGGCCATCTGCAGAGCGCGCTGTTCGCTGATTTCCTGTTCGGAAACCATTTCCGCCAGCGCTCCGGCCAGGCCTTCGCGCACCGTCTGTACCCCCAGCCAGTAGCTTTCTTCTGCGCCCATCACATCGTTATAGGGAAAACAGTCGGAGCCGTAGGTAATCTTGTCGGGGAACAACTCCAGCCACTCCTTCAGTGACTGCTTGAACTGGGCGGGATAAACGTCCACTTCCATCAGCGAAGAGTCGAGGTAGACATTTTTCATGGCCGCCAGCCAGATGGCCACGCGCTCCAGCGGATAGCCGCCGTGGATCATGACCCATGTGACGTTGCTGTAGCGGGGATCGCGCAGCACATTTTCCAGATTGAAGATGTTGCCGTGGGTGATGTCGAAATAATCGCCAATGCCGACCGCAGTGTGGATGTGCACGGGCAGGTGCAGGCGACCACCTTCGCTCACCAGGTAGCGGAAGATGTAATCCTGGAAGGCGGTGTATTCCTGCATGCTGGGCACGCCACCGGCGTGGTACTTGCGATAGACAGCCTCGGCCTGCGCCTTGGGCGGATCGGCGAAATGTAGCGAGCGGAAGTAGGCTGCCTCAAATTTCATGGCGATGCCGCCCCTGTGCTGGTTATCTTCCAAGGTGCGGGAGATAAATTTCAGATAGCCATCAAAGCTGGCAGGCAGGGCGCTGACGTTCTCCTGCTGCATCCAGCGATGGAGCATTTTTTCCTGCAGCGGAATGTAGACCTGCTCGTCGGAATTGCGCGCCGCCATGTCTCGATTATTGAACGGCCACATGAAGGAGTCGGCAAAGAAGACCCATTTGAAGCGGTGGGGATCGAGGTAGTCCATCATGGCGCGGTTGCCGATGGAGGTCTCGATGCCGAGCATGTCGAGGATGCGGTCCCAGTAGCCGGCGTCACCCAGTTGCTTGCGTAGCTCCGCCTTTTTGGCGACCAGCCACTTGGCATGCTCCGGGCTCATATCGTCGTAGGGATAGCCCCAGAGCGCCTTCATGGCGGCAATCATCTCGGGATTGTCGAGGCGCTCGCGGAGTGGCGAACTGTAGTTGGGAGGCGCGGCCATCGCGTCCACGTCGGGATCGTCGGAGAAGCCCGGATGGGCGTGGTGATCGAAGAGGGGAATCTTCTGAATCTCGCCCAACAGTCGTTGGTAAGTGGCCTGAAGGTCAGGGCCGGGATAAGGCTGGGCTTGGGCGAAAGCGAAGGTGGGCAGCAGAAGAATCAGGGCAAGTGTTCGCATATGCAATTGACGATTGATGATCGTAGATTGACGATTGAAAACCTCGACTCCAAAATGTGTGGGAGCGGGGCGAAGCCCCGTCCCCACACAGACCATCCTTACCGGCGAACCACCGGGGCAGTCCAGGCCGCGGAGACCTTCTGGATACGCTCAGTCGCCTCTTTCAAAGTTGCATTGGAGGAGGCAAAGCTGAAGCGGACAAAGTCGCGGCCGGCCTCGCCAAAGGCGGCGCCAGGAATCGCGGCCACGCCGCCGTCTTCCAGCATGATGCGGCACAGTTCCTCGGCGGAAACACCAGTATCGGCAATGTTGACCCACGCATAAAACGCGCCCTCGGGCGGCAGGCAGCGGAATCCGGAGATTCGGTTCAGGTCGGCGATAAACTGCTGGCGGCGGCGCTCAAATTCGCGCACCATCCGCGGGGTGGCGCCGTGAGAGTCGCGCAGCGCCTCAATGGCCGCCCACTGCGTGAATTCGGCCACACAGGTGTAGCTGTTCACGGCCAGCAGGTCGAGCGCGGGCACAAAGCGCTCCGGCGCCACCGTGTAGCCCAGGCGCCAGCCCGTCATGGCAAAGCTCTTGGAGAAACCGTCAATGATGAAGGTGCGCTCTGCCATGCCCGGATAGCTGAGCATGGATTTGTAGGTGCCGCCAAAAACGATGCGCGCATAAATTTCATCGGAGAGCACGAACAGGTCGTGATTGACTGCCAGTTCGGCCAGGGCGCGCTGCACTTCATCGGTATAAACCGTTCCCGTGGGGTTGTTGGGTGAGCAGGTGATCAGCGCCTTGGTGCGCGAGGTAATTTTACTTGCCACCTCCGCCGGCTCGGGCTGCAGGCGATTGCGCTCCAGAAGTTGATACGGCACGCCCACGCCTCCGAAGCCTTGAGTTATCGAAGGGTAGCCGGGAAAGCCGGGATCAGGATAGAGCACCTCGTCGCCGGGTTCCAGCACCGCCATCAGGGCGAAGAACAGCGCAATCTTGCAGCCGGGGGCCAGTACTACATTTTCGGCGCGGACCGGCAAGTCGCGCGTACGTCCCAGGTAGGCAGCAATTTCCTCGCGCAACGCGGGCACGCCCTTCACCGGGCAGTAGCGGTCTTTTCCGGCGTCGAGTGCATCTTTGGCTGCCTGCACGACTTCTCCGGAAGGGTGGAAATCCGGTTCACCCAGTTCGAGGTGAATTATGGAGCGACCCTCGGCTTCCAGTTCCTTGGCGCGGGCGTAAACCGAGAGCGCGCCTTCGCCGCTCATGACTGCCAGGCGAGACGCGGGCTGGCGCATTTATGCTTTCCTCGCAACCGCGGCCGGCAGCGGCGTGGTGGGAATGCGGAGCGCGTCCACAAAACGCGGAAAGAAGACGAAGGCAGCGGCGGTAGCGGTCAGCTCGACAATTTCCGGATCTTTGAAGCTGCGCTTCAACTCCGCGTAAAACTCATCGTCCAGTTCATAAGGCGAGCGGTAGAGTCGGTCGGCCGCACGAAAGCCCAGCTTTTCTTTTTCGTTATACGGGCCCTTCTCAAAGTCGGGCAAGCCGTTTACCTGCGCCTCACTGGCGCCCTTCTGCTTCGCCGAAGCAGTATGGGCCGACGTTCAATAATCGCAACCCTGAAGAATGGCCACGCGGGTCGCCACCAGTTCCTTGTACCAGCCGGAGAGCGCGCCATCGCCCAGCAGCGGCTTGAGGAAGGCGGCAATGCCCAGCGCCAGCGCCGGCGTATGCGCAACCGTCTTGAACATGTTGGGCACTACCCCACGCTGCTCCAGCAGCACGTCGTAGAGTTTGCCGACTTCCTCCGGAACCTGGTTGCGCTCCAGCATGGGGATGCGCGGATGATTGTGGCCCTTCATCAGAATGCGTACCTCAGGGAGAACTGTATCAGACGCGGCGTGCCGGCCGTGGAGGTGATGTGTCCAAAGCTAGCCGTGTTCTCGATATCGGTGAACGACGGTGCATTGAACGAAGGATGGTTCCAGAGGTTAAAAAAGTCTGCCCCGAAGCGGAGCGACTGTCCTTCGGTGATGCGGAACATCTTGGTAAGCGAGAAATCCCAGTTCTGCTGGAAGGGGCCACGGTAGATGTTGCGCCCCAGATTGCCATAGCCCGTGGATACACCGTCGGCGGCAAAAGGAACCAACGGAACTGGCGAGAACGCCGATAGCTTGACGTAGTTGTCCAGCCGTTGTTCCACCCCGCCGCTGCTAAGAGCGCTGGCCACGGTCGCACCTGGCGCCAGATCGGCCGTGGTGGTGTTGGGACTGCTCAAGGAGTAGGCGGCACCCCCTGCCGAGTCAATGATGGTAAACGGTACCCCCGATTGGAAGGTAACAACTCCGCTCAGCGACCAGTTGTTCAGCAAACCAGCCCGGAAACCCTTCGCTGACGAAAATGCCGGCAGATCCCAAACGTAGCTGACGACCAGGCGATGGGTGCGGTCGAAGTCGGATAGCCCGCGAGAAGCCACCAGGCTGGTCTGATCGTTGATGGCGGTGTTAAAGGCTGTATTGCCGGAGGAGGTCGCGTCCGTTGATTTCGAGAAGGTATACGCGGTCTGCAGGTATATGCCCTTGGAAATGTGGTGAGTCAGGCTGGCTTGCAGCGAGTGATAGTGGGAATAGGCGTCATTGGCGAACAGCTGGTAACCAGAAGGCGCCAGGCCGGGAGCGGGTGAGCGCGCGTTGGCATTGGTGATGCTGTTGTGGGTGATTACCGCCTTGGTGCCGTCCGGATTGGTCAGCACGATCGGGTTCTGAGGACTGGCTAACCTGGCCTGGATATTGTCGCGGGTTTCGCGCAGGTGGGTGCCTTTGGTGCCCACATAACCCAATTCGAGAATCCAATCGTGCTTGAGTTCACGCTGCAGGGTCAGATTCCATTGCTGCGTGTTGGGCGTAACAAAGTGCCGGGGTACTTCCAGACCGAACAGGTTAATGGTATTGCCGCTGTAGGTCGGACACTGCGTCGTGTCAGCCGTGGGCAGCCCGCTAGAGCAATTCACGAAACCAAGGAAGTTGGAATACACCGGGATATAAGCAGGATCAATCACCCCGCCCTTTGGCAGCTTCCCCGGCCCGGTGGCGAACAGGGTCGCCATCGTTCCCGGCGGGCCGGCGGCAAAGGTAATGGGCAGGATTGGCGTGGTAAACGAGAGCTGGTCAATAGTGCCCACGTCCTCGCGCACGTAAAAAATGCCGTAACCCGCGCGGACGGAAGTAGTGTGATGCCCGCCCACGTCGTAGGCGAACCCGATCCGGGGCCCCCAATTGCGCGCGTAGTTGTTCAGCATGGTGGTCGGGCTGGCGTTGCCGGAAAAACCCGGGATGTGCAGACCATTCACGCCGGTGGGGTAGATGAAGGGACTCTGACCTTGCAAGGTCAGCGCCGAAACCGTGTTGCCGATGTGATTCAGATTGTCGCGCACGGCGCCGGTGATTTCCAGCCGCAGCCCGGCGTTCAAGGTGAAATTAGGGGTAATGCTGACGTCGTCCTGCCCGAAGAGAGCGTAATCGTTAATTCGGTACTCGTGATTCGATACGCCGCTGCCGCCAAAGGAAAAGAAAGGAGCTCCGAGGAGAAGGTTCTGGAAGTCGGAGCAGCCATTGCCCCCGGAACAAACGGAAGCCGGCAATCCTCCCGGCGCCTGTCCCGAAGGCGCAAAGAACAGCTCTCCGTTGAATGTCTGGGGAAAGTTTTTATCCAACCCCACTCGGTCGTATTCTCCGCCGAAGCGCAGCCGGTGTTTGCCCTTGGTCCAGCTCACCGTGTCCAGCCAGGTGTAATTGTTCTGTAACTGGCTCTGATCGGCTCCCGGCGTTGGCCCAATCTGGTAGGTGGAGAGCGTGAACTTGTAAATGGTTTTATACAGGTTGCTGTTCGGCCGATCGATGCCCAGCTGGTCAACGGTGACGATGGGGGTATTGATAGCGTCGTTGTTGATGTGCACAAAGCCAAATCGCAGCTCATTCAGCAATTGCGGCGTGAACAGATGGGTTTCCGCCAGACTGAAGAAGCGATCATGCACCGGCATGTCCAGCGGGAAATTCAGATCGGTGGGACTGATCGTGCCGCCCAGTGTGGCCGTGAGTCCGCCGGCCCCGAACGGCAGCAAGGATTCAAAATCGGAAAAGAAGAAGCGTTCCGCCAGGTGGTCTTTCCCGCCGCGGAATTCGCGGTCCCAGTTGGCGGTGAACTGGTCATCGGTGTACTTGCCGGGATGGCTGATGGTTAGTTGGCCGTTGGGCACTGACGGGATCAGCCAGCCGCCTCCGGCGCCGCCAAACTGATCGCTCTTGATGTTCAGCAGTTTCAGTGCGACAGGATCAATCAAGCCGGCATTCTGTGGCCCGCCCAGGAACGCAGTGGCCAGAGAAGATGCTGACCGGTCCGTGGGTAGCGACGGGATGATCGTACTGATGATGGTCCCCGTCGAAAGGCCGCTGCGTTGCCGCGTGCCCTGGTAGTTGACAAAGAAGAAGCCCAGCTTGCCCTCCTTGCCCACCGGGCCTCCAAGACTCCCGCCGAAAATGTTCTGCTTCACTACCGGTCGGGGCTGGTTCCGGCTCTTGAGGAAGAATTCATTGGCATTCAGCACATCATTGCGAAAGAACTCGAACAGATCGCCATGGAAACGGAGGCTGCCACCCTTGAGAATGGCGTTGATGTTTCCTCCTCCATTGCGTCCTTGGGTGGCGTCGTAGAGGCTGGTCTGTACCTTAAATTCTTGCACCACATCGGGACTGGGCAGCGGAGTGTTGGTCAACTCGGCGACGTTGTAGTCGGTGGCGCTGATGCCCTCAATCAGGTAGTTGTTGTTGTCCTCACGCTGGCCATTCACCTCGATGCGGACGTCTCCCCGGCCCAGAGAAGCGGAAGCATTCAATGCGCTGTTGGTTCCCGCGGATAAGGTCAATAACTGCTGAAAGTTCTGCGTCGCCAGCGGCAGGCTGCGAATCGTGTTCGCCTCGATTGACTGCCCGGTGGTGGCCGCCGTGGTCTCCACGGTCTCCACTTCGCCTTGCACCTCGACTTGCTGCTGGACGGTCTGGGGCACCAGCTTTGCGGTCATGCGGGTGGTCTCGGTAATGCGCACGTCCACGCTGTTGACCGTGCCCTGGGCAAAACCGGGGGCGCTCACCGTGACGTCATAGCTTGCCACGGGGAGAAGAAGCGCAGTGAAGGAACCGCTGGCATCGGTTTTGAGCACGCGGGCCACCTGGCCGGTGGCGTGGTTGACGATCCTTACGCTGGCGCCGGGCACCACCGCGCCGCTGGGGTCTACTACCTGCCCGGTGATGGCGCCGGTAGCGCCGCCTTGCGCCCATACCACTGCCGCCAGCAATGCCGGCAACATTGCCAGACCCGCAACCCTGAGAATCGTCCGCATGTTGCACCTCTTCCCTGAAAGTCGCTCCCGCCGGGAGCCCTTGTGTGGCGCGGCGCCCGTAACCGGCATCCTGGGAGCCCGATCAACGATGCCGCGCGAAACAACTCGAAAAGATGTGAAAGTCCCAGGGAAAGGACAAGACCCCTGAGAATGGCGAGAAGTTTACAGCAATTCAGCAAGGTTCGAAAGGGTATGGGCGGGAAATGCTCTGGGAGCTGGTGGGTAGATTCTGCTGTTGTTGCGATTCTCAACAAAGCGTGTGTTCGCGCGGCCAACTACTAGCTACCAGCTACTAGCTACTGAATTTCAACTCGTGCCCTTATAACTGCCGCCGTCCACCAGCAACGTTTGTCCGGTGATATATGAGGCGCGTTCTGAGGCCAACCAGACCACCGCGCTGGCGAATTCATCCGGCTGGCCCACGCGCTTGACCGCCGTGTCCGCCGCCCAGCCGTCAAATATTTCCCGCTCGCCCTTGCCCGTGGCTTTGGAGCGAGCCGCTGCCAGCTCCTTAAGCCGGTCAGT
>DASSQB010000686.1:0-13798 GCA_035702725.1 Terriglobales bacterium
TTCGCCCCGCCTGGACAGGTCGAAGACCCGTCCCCACACAAAATAGTTCCCACACAAATACTCCCCACACAGATAACCCCCACACAAATGAGCCGTGCCACATCTGCGTAATCTGCGTTTATCCGCGGCGAAGAAGTTCGATGGGCTGAGTGCTGAAGGCTGAAGGCTGATTGCTTCGGCTTCACTCCCACTCAATCGTGCCCGGCGGCTTGGAAGTAATGTCGTACACCACGCGGTTGATGCCCTTGATCTCGTTGACAATGCGGTTGGAGATGGTCTTGAGCACCTCGGTGGGCAGAGGCACCCAGTCGGCGGTCATGCCGTCTTCGGAATGCACGGCGCGGATGGCGCAGGTACAGGCGTAGGTGCGCTGGTCGCCCATCACGCCCACCGACATCACCGGCAAAAGCACGGCGAAGGATTGCCAGATTTTGGTGTAAAGACCGGCGCGCTTGATTTCGCTGACCACGATGTCATCGGCTTCGCGCAGCAGCGCCAGGCGCTCCTCCGTGACCTCGCCCAGGATGCGCACCGCGAGGCCCGGGCCGGGAAACGGCTGGCGCTGCAGAATTTCCTCCGGCATGCCCAGGTCGCGGCCGATCCTGCGCACTTCGTCCTTGAACAGATCCTTTAAAGGCTCGATGAGCCGCAGCTTCATCTTTTCCGGCAGTCCGCCGACGTTGTGGTGGGTTTTGATGGTCTGCGAAGGACCGCGTACCGAGCGTGACTCGATAACGTCGGGATAGAGCGTGCCCTGTACCAGGAATCCGACGTGTCCCTGCTCGCGCTGGATGCGCTCCGCCTCTTCCTCGAAGATGGCGATGAATTCGTTGCCAATAATGCGGCGCTTCTTTTCGGGGTCGGTTATGCCCGCCAAGCGGGCCAGGAAGCGCTGGGAAGCGTCCACCGCCACCAGGCGCAGGCCCAGCTTGTCGCGCAGGTTCTGCTGCACCTTTTCGAATTCGTTCTTGCGCAGCACGCCATTGTTGACGAATACGCAGGTCAGGCGGTCGGCGATAGCGCGATGGACGAGCACGGCCGCCACCGACGAATCTACGCCGCCGGAAAGGGCGCAGATGGCTCGGTCTTGCGGGCCCACGGTTTCCCGCACCTGCGCCACCGTGGCGTCCACAAAATGGTGCGGGGTCCAGCTAGGCTGAGCACCGCAGATTTCGAGAGCAAAGTTGCGCAGGATCTCGGTGCCCAGCTTGGTGTGGTGGACTTCCGGATGAAACTGCACCGCGAACATCTTTTTCTCCGGATTCTCGATGGCGGCGACGGCGTTGGCGGTTTTACCGATCAGGCGGAAGCCCTGCGGCAACTCCATGGCTGTATCGCCATGCGACATCCAGACGGAGAGCAGCTTGGGCAGGCCGGTGAAGAGGCGCGAGCCATCGAGGATTTCGACGGTGGCGTGTCCGTACTCGCGCTTGTCCGCGGGGCGCACCTTGCCGCCCAGCACGTGGGTCATCAGCTGCAGCCCGTAGCAGATGCCGAGCACGGGCAGGCCCAGGCTGAAGACGCGCGGGTCGGCAACGGGCGCGTCCTGGTCATAAACCGAGCTGGGGCCGCCGGAGAGGATGATCCCCGCGGGAGCGTAGCTCTTAATCTCATCAATCGCTGCCGTGCAAGGCAGGACGACGGAGAAGACGTTCTGTTCACGGATGCGGCGCGCGATGAGCTGGGAATACTGGGCGCCGAAGTCGAGGACGACGATAGATTGGGCTTCCACAAACTAATCTGCCAGAAGGATGGTAGTAGTGTAAAGCAGAAAGGCAGGAGTCAGGGGCCAGGAGTCGGGGTGGAGGGCCGGGCCCGGCACCCCACCCTTCTCAGTTCCGCCGCGCCAGAATGTAGCCCCGCCGGCTCTGGTATTCCACCTCGGGAGCATAGGGATCGCGCTCCACCGCTCGTTCCACCACCAGCCCGGCTTTTTCCGCCTGCTGTGCCACCTCTGCCAGCGTGAACATGGTGGCATCAAAGTCTACGGCGTAACCCCACAACTCGTCTTCGTGCAGAGTCTCCGTGCCCAGATGAAAGGCGAGCAGCAGCCAGCCGCCGGGACGTAGCGCACGCCGCATTTCCCGCAGCGTCACGGGCACCTGCTCGCGATCCAGATGGATGATGGAATAGAAGGCCGCGATGCCGCCCAGGGTCTCGGCTGCCAATGGGAGGGCCAGCATGTCGCCTTGCAGAAATTCAAGAAAGGGATTCAGCCGCTGTGCCTGGCGCAGATTGCCGAAGGAGAGGTCCAGCCCGAAGGCGCATACGCCGCGCTCCTGCAGGTAACGCGCGATGTGCCCTGGGCCGCAGCCCAGATCGCAAACCGGCCCCAGCAGACGCGTGCGTTGGGCAAAATCGTCCAGCCACTCGCGGTCGAATGGCTTGCCGGTGAGCTCGCCGTAGATGCGCGCCGCATACTCCCCTGCCACGACATCATACGACGCCCGCGTCCGCTCCCTGCGATCCCGCTTTTGTCCTGCCATAAGATCGCACCCATCGTAGATGCCGATGCCAGGCTTTCCACAACGGGCTTAGGGAAAACCCAAGATGCGCTTACACAATCTCCGCTAGTGGTTTGCCGTGGCGGAGCGTTGCGTGCTCCCCGCCGTATGTGCTTTGTCCTTCGCGGCTACCACCCCAAAATTCTGGTGGTAGTCGGGATACGGCGGCCGAGCATACTGTTGCGGCGGGTGCTGCTGCAGCTCCTGCAGCACCACCTGTACGGCCTTTTCCAGTTGCGGGTCGTGGCCGTTACGCCAGGCCTGCGGATCCATTTCCACGTCGTAATCGGGCGGGATTCCGTGGTTCTCTACTTCCCATTGGCCGTGCAAACCATAGATGGCGATGCGCGGCGCAGTGACGCGGCCGCCGTCCATCAGTTCGGGATAACCGTAAATGCCGACAAGGCCGCCCCAGGTGCGCTTGCCGATGAGCGGGCCGATGCCGGCTTTGCGGAAATACCAGGGCAGGGCGTCGCCGCCCGAACCGGACATTTCGTTGATGACCATCACCTTGGGCCCGTAGATTGAGCCCAGGGGGCTGGACTGGTCGCGGCCCTCACGGGTCATCATCAGGCTCATGATCGGCCGCCGCAAATAGTCCACAATGTAATCGGCGATGTCGCCGCCAGTATTGAAGCGCTCGTCGATCACCGCCGCCTCCTTCTCAATTTGCGAGAAGTAATAGCGGTTGAAGTAGGTGTAGCCGTCCTCGGCGGTGTTGGGCAAATAGACGTAGGCCACGCGGCCGCCAGTCATCTGATCCACGGTGCGCCGATTGTTTTCAATCCAAGCCCGGCGGCGCAGGTTGTACTCGCTCTCGATGGGTACCACCGTGACGTCGCGCGCGCCCTTGCCGTCGGAACTGGGACCAACCCTGAGAGCCGTCGTTTTGCCTGCGGTGCCCTGGAAGAAGCTGAACAGGTTATCGCTGTCGTGGAGCTCGCGCCCGTTCACGGCCAGCAGATATTCGCCCGCCTTCACGTTCACGCCCGGCTGGGTGAGCGGCGCCTTCAGGTCGGGATTCCAGTTTTCGCCGTTGTAAACCTTCGAGAAGCGATACCGGCCATTAGCGATGACATAATCGGCGCCCAGCAGGCCGGTCTTGGCCAGGGGCTTGGGTTCGTCCATGTCGCCGCCGCGCACGAAAACGTGGCCCAGGCTCAGGTTGCTCAGCATCTCCTCGAAAAGGTAGTTCAGTTCATCGCGGTCCCCAATGTTCTTGAGGTAGGGACCATAAGCAGCCGAGGCGGCCTGCAGGTTCAGCCCGTGGGAGTGCGGGTCGTAGAGGAAGTCGCGCTGGATGCGCCACGTCTCGCGATACATCTGATTCCATTCCGCCCGCGGATCCACGTACACCTGCATGTTCTCCAGCTTAAGGGGACCCTCGCCCGGCTTGGGCTCGCCAGCGGCAGGCTTGGGCGGTTCCGCGGTGGAAGCAATGATCCACTGTTCGCCTTTGCGGAACAGCAGCTTCTTGCCATCGCGCGACAGGCGGAAGCCGGCAATGTCGTCCACGAACTTGTCCACCTTCCGCTTTTTCAGGTCAAATTTGTGCAGCACCATCTTGGGATTCTGTGAATCTTCCTGCGAGAGCACCGGCGGCGCCTCGGCCAGGAACAACTCTCCGGTTTTGCCCGCCTCCAAGTCCACGTAATTGCGCGGCGGAATGGGCAAGGCCAGAATGCGCTGGCTGATGTTTTCCACGTCTAGGCGCACCACGACCGGCTCTTTTTCTTTGCCGTTGTCCTTGTCCTTACCCCTGTCCTGATCCTCGCTGGCGGCTTCTTCCTCGTCCGCGGCTTTAGCTTTCTGCTTCTCCCTGGCTGCGCTTAAGGGTTTGTCCTGGTCCTTCTTCTGCTCTTCCTTAACCTTTTCCTCATCGCTTTCCGGCGCCAGTGGCGAGGGCAGGTCCTTACGCAGAACTGCAACGTAGGCGCTGCTGCTCACAGGCCGGTTCAGGCTCGACATGTCGAGCCAATCCGCGCTCAAGCCTACGTCGGTGCTGGCCAGAAAGTAGAGGTACTTTCCGTTGCCATCAAAGCAGGGATGCCGCGTGTCACTCATCCCGTCCGTAATCTGGACCGACTTGCCGCTGGCGAGGGAGTAGACAAACACGGCGTGCAGGTGGTTGGGCAGCAACTTGGTGTAAGTGAGCCACTGGCTGTCGGGCGCCCATTGTGGATCGAGCGTGCGCTCCGGCGTTTCAAAAAGGTCCGTATCCACCTTCACCGGTGTGCCTTTGTCCAGATCCACGTACCACAGGTTCAAGCGCTTGTCGGTGTAGACGATTTTCTTGCTGTCGGGCGCCCACTTCGGGGAATAGAAGAACGAGGGCGGGTTGCCGAGGTTGATTTTGCGCACGTCGCCCAGGCCGCTCTGGTCGCGTAGTTCCAGGTTGTACTCGCCCGAAGCATCGGAGAAATATGCGATCCATTTCCCGTCTGGCGCCCAGGCAGGGTCGCGCTCCGCTACCGCCGGGGTATTGGTAAGGTCGCGGATATCGCCCTTGTCCGAGGGCACGGTCAGAATGTCGCCGTGGGCCTCCAGCACCGCCCGCACCCCTGTGGGCGAAAGCTCGATGTTATGAATATCCTTGGGGTCAATCTTCACGAAGTGGGGCTGCAGATGGGGCAGGTCGCCGGCCACGCGCACATTGACGTCCTTCACTTGGCGCGTGCTCAGGTCATAGAGGTGGAGCGCCCCGAACTGCTCATAGACGATGGCGCCGGGGCCTGCCGAAGCCGACTTGAAATCCAGGCCGCCATTGGTCACAACCTGGCTCACTTTCTTAGTCTTCGTGTCATAAGCGAACAGGGTGACGGGGCCGTTGCGGTCAGACAAAAAGTAAATCGTGTCGCCCACCCAAATAGGGTTGGAATCGTTCGAATTGTCGCGTGGAATCGTGGTTTCAACCTGCGAGGTAGCCAGGTTCACAATCCAGATCGGCGTGGTTTGTCCGCCGCGATAGCGCTTCCATCCTGGCTCCCATTGGGGATGAGGCACATAAGCCAGCTGCGTGCCGTCGGGCGAGAAGGAGGCCTCCTCGCCGCTAGGCAGCGGCAGTTCGGCGGGAAAGCCGTGGCCGTTCAGCGGCATGGTGAACAGCCGGTCAATAAATGCAATAAAACTGTTTCGCGGCGAAGCGAAGAGGATGCTCTTGCCGTCCGGAGTCCAGCCCAGGACCCGGTCAGCGCCGGGATGGTAGGTGAGGCGGTGTGGAACGCCGCCATCGGCCGCCACCACGTAAATATCGCGGTTGCCGTCATACTCGCCGGTAAAGGCGATGAGAGAGCCGTCGGGGGAAAACATGGGGTCGGTCTCGACCCCCACGCCCGAGGTCAGGCGGCGCGCATCCCCGCCTTCGCGGCCTACCACCCACAAGTCGCCGGCGTAAGAAAAAGCGATCTGCGTGCGGCTGAGCGCGGGCTTGCGCAGCAGCAGGGGCACATCCGCCCCGGCAGCGTGCAGGGTGGAAACGAGCAGGCACACAACTCCAAGGACGAGCTTTTTCATGGGGCAGACTCCTGGGTCTTGCTTGGCTTATCTGGATTTCCCCGGGGAAACGAAATCTTATGCTGCGGTGAGGACCGGGTCAATGCGAAGAGGAGCGGCCCCAGATCCGCACCGCGGCTGATTCAAAATCGAACCTTTACATTATTTTTTTCCGCAACCCCTCGCCTGCTTCTGGGTTTCTATTGCGTTTACGCCGCAGGCGATGCCGGTTGCCATTACACTCTAGGATGAAATTGCAGGGGGATGAATGCGTTCTCGCCTTGTCGTGTGTGCAGTGCTTGCCTTGCTGATGGCCTTGCCGGCCGCGGCCCAGAGCTCCAAAGCGGACATCTTTGCCGGTTATTCCTACCTTCGTTTTGACAGCCCTTCCCTGGGCCTGCCGCACGATTCCAGCCTCAACGGCTGGGCAGCAAGCGGTACTGCTTATTTTTACAAGCCCTGGCTGGGCGTGGTTGCCGATTTCAGCGGCAACTATGGAAAGAACAACGGCCTGGCGTTCAATGCATATAGTTTCCTCGGTGGCCCGGAACTGACCGTGCGCAGGCGTGGGAGCGCGGTTTTTATCCGCGGCCTGCTTGGGGCGGCTCGTAACACCATTTCCGGAGCCAGCGACACCGGGTTCGAATATGGCGGCGGGGGCGGTCTCGATATCGGCGTGCCTCACCATCTCACCGTCCGCGCATTTCAGGCCGACTATTTGAAGGTTCGAACTTTCGGCGTGTACCAGAAAAACGTCAGGGTCTCGGCCGGCCTGGTATGGCACTGGGGCCGCAAATGATGCGCCTCACTGCGTGGAAATTGGGAAAGCTGGCGGATTCGCATAAGAGGACACAAATGTCACGCAATCATTTCTCGATTACAGCATTGCTTCTGGCGGCGCTGGCTTGCCTCTGCGCCTGCAGCACTGCTCCCAGCCACTTGGCATATGTAACTCTGAGCAACGGGCAGTTGGCTGCCTATCGCGTGGATAACAGCTCCGGTCTGCTGACCGCCATTGCCGGCTCACCTTACACGGCGGGCGTGTTTCCTACCTCGATTGCGGTGCATCCTTCGGGCAAGTTTGCTTATGTAGCCAACACCGGAGAAGGCGACGTCTCCTTGTTCCTTATCAATGCCGCCAGCGGCGCGCTCCAGGAAATATTGCCGCGCATTCCCGTCGGCACCAATCCAACCTCGCTAGCCATCCGTGCAGACGGCGACGAACTTTTCGTCGCCAATTCCGGCTCGGGCACGATCTCGGCGTTCTCCATCAGGTCGGGAAGCGCCAACGTCGTTGCCGTATCCGGCTCGCCATTTTCCTGCGGGACTTCTCCGGTTGCCCTGGCCATTTCCCCGTCCAACGTGCTCTACGTGGTAGATTCGGCCTCGAATGTCGTCTTTGCGTTCGCTGTTGACACCACGACCGGGGGTTTGAAAGCTGTGCCAGGGTCGCCGTTCGCCACTGGCGGCAGCAACCCCACCTCGGTTGCAATTGATGCCTCCGGAAAGTTCCTCTACATCACTAACCTGCTCTCCAACACCATCTCT
This sequence comes from Terriglobales bacterium, assembly GCA_035702725.1. GTDB lineage: Bacteria > Acidobacteriota > Terriglobia > Terriglobales > Acidobacteriaceae > JAICWP01. Next base: position 7,545 of record DASSQB010000686.1, read on the forward strand.
GCCTTTGCTATTGGTTCCAACGGAGGCCTGATTGCGGTTGCCGGCTCTCCCTTCCCGGCCGGGACTGGCCCCATTTCCGTAGCGGCAGCGCCCTCGGGCGAATCTATTTATGTGGCCAATCAGGGCGCGAACAGTATTTCGAAATTTGCGCTGAGCGCGAGCGGAGTTCCGTCAGAAACCGCCGGCTCCGTCCCCGTAGGACGCGGTCCGGTTTTTGTGGCTCCGGACATCGCTGGCAACTTTGTGTTTGTGGGAAATGGACTTTCAGGCAATCTATCGGAATTGTCTCTCAGCTCGAGCGGGGGCCTGACGAATGTTGCGCAGTCGCCTTACGCCACCCCGGCTACACCTACTTCGCTGGCCACAACCAAGTAAGCCTTTTGCGGCATTGGAGTTCACTTGCCGGCGCGGGCTGAGGAGGCAGGAATCTTCTCTCCGGAAACGATGGCGCGCGGATTATCTTCCACCAGCATGCGCGCCCGCTCCTCTCCGTATAACGTCGCGACGGCCTGGCGCGCCGGAGAGAGCAAAGGCACACGACGGCGGTTTTCGTGCGCATCGGTGGCCAGCACGTGCACCATCTGCTGATCGAGCAGGAATCGCGCGCTGCGCCTCGCTTGCTCGCCCCAGAAGCCGGTCAGCGAATTGGCAGTGATCTGCACCAGACAGCCGGCGTCAATCCATGGCAGCAGGCGGTCAGCATTGTTCTGCAGCAGCGGATTGCGCTCCGGATGGGTAATAACGGGCGTGATTCCCATCTCCAGCAGGCGCAGCAGCGCGCCCGTGATCTGATGGGGAATGGAGTAGTTGCTGAACTCGACCAGCAGGTAGCCGGTGTTGGCGATGGTATAGCGTTCGGGGTGTGCGAAAGCATCTTCCAGGTTGTCGTAGGAAAGGTGAAAGTCGCAGCCCAGGGTCAGGCGGGGCGTGCCGCCGGAAAGCTGGTGCAGACGCTCCAGGCGGGCAGACAGTTCTTCGCGGTTGTAGGCGTACTGGAAATCGGCATGTGGGGTGGCGACAATATGCTCAATGCCGTCCAGCACCGCCATTTCACACATTTCCAAGGCCACGTCCCAGGAAGGGGCGCCGTCGTCAACCTCGGGAATGATGTGGCAATGAATGTCTACCATGATGATTCTGTGGGCCTTGGGCGTTTATGCCAATGGCTGGGAGGGCCACCAGAGGGCAGAGTTTTATGCACACCCCTGCTATCCTAAACGCCAAAAGGCAGGTCCCACAACCTTTTCCGGGGCCACAACCCTGCCATCCTCAGGTATACTCTAACCCATTGCGAAGTTGCTGTTCCCTACAGCCTTCTTCAAATTTGCCGTAGCCCGGAGCAGAAAAAATGGAATGGGTAACCCCGATTTTTGAAGAAATCAATTTAAGCTGCGAGATCAATTCCTACGTAAACGCCGAACTATAATCCGCGGATGCGGATCAAAGTGCTGGGTTCTGCTGCGGGAGGAGGTTTCCCGCAGTGGAATTGTGGCTGTGCGAATTGCCACCGCCTGCGCCAGGGCACGCTGCGCGGCAAAGCCCGCAGTCAGGCGCAACTGGCGGTCAGCGCCGATGGCCAAGCCTGGTTCCTGCTGAACACTTCCCCTGACCTGTGCGCGCAGATTGAAGCCACGCCCGTCTTGCATCCCCTGGCCGGAGCGCGGCAAAGTCCCATTGCCGGCATTGTGCTCAGCAGCGGCGATCTGGACAACGTACTGGGGTTGCTGCTGCTGCGCGAGTTTCAGCCGCTGCAGGTTTTTTCCACCGCCGCCGTCCGTCAAATTGTGAGCCAGGACAACAGCTTCTTCCGCCTGCTGGAGCGCGTGCCCGGTCAGGTGAACTGGACCGAGATTGTCCCAGGTGGTGTTTTCGAATTGAAAAGCTCCGGCGCGTGTGTTTGCTGCCGGACGATCGCTCTACCGGGGTCGTACCCGGCGTACGTGAGCGAGAGCCAGCGGGGACAAATGGCAAAAGATCAGGCGGTGCTGGCCCTGGTGATGGAAAGCCTGGGCGAAAAGATGGTGTTCGCACCCGCGCTGCCCGCCATTACCAAAGAACTGCAGGCGGCAATGCAGGACAGCAACCTGCTGTTCGTGGACGGCACCTTCTGGTCCGACGACGAATTGCGGCAAGTTCGCGGCGGCGGGCCGACAGCGCGCGAGATGGGCCACCTTCCAGTGGGCGGGCCGGAAGGCAGCCTGGAGCAACTGGCCTCGCTCAAAGGTCCGCGAAAAATATATATTCACATCAACAACACCAATCCCATGCTGGATGAGGAAAGCACGCAGCACCAGCGTGCGCGCCAGGCCGGCTGGGAAATTGCCGAAGACGGATGGGAGTTCGAACTGTGAGCAGCGCTGCCGCCGCCACTTTGCTGAGCCAGGATGAGTTGGTCGCGCGACTGCACAAAATCGGCGAGGAGCGCTACCACCATCGCCATCCTTTCCACCTGCTGATGCACGAAGGCAAGCTCACCCGCGGACAACTGCAGGCCTGGGCGCTAAACCGCTACTACTACCAGAGCCGCATTCCCATCAAAGATGCGCTCATCCTGGCGCGCAGCGAAGACCCCGAATTTCGCCGCGCTTGGCGCAAGCGCATCCTGGACCACGACGGCGAAGAAGGCCGCATTGGCGGTATAGAAAAGTGGGTCAAGCTGGCGGAGGCAACCGGTCTGGAGCGCGGCAGCGTAAAGTGCGCGGCGGAGGTTTTGCCCGCCACCAAATATGCGGTGGACGCCTATTTGCGTCTGGTGAGCGAGTGTTCGTTTCTGGAGGCGGTAGCTTCGTCGCTGACGGAGCTTTTTTCCGGAACGCTCATCGCGCTGCGCATGGACGCGCTGCGTAACCATTATCCCTGGCTGAGCGGCGGTTTGGATTACTTCCAGGCGCGACTGTCGCAGGCGCCCGCCGACGCGGGCTTCGCTCTGGACTGGGTGCTACGGCACTCAGAAAGCCGTGAGCAGCAGGAACTGGCCTGCGGAGCGCTGCGCGCCAAGTGCGACATTTTGTGGGCGCAGTTGGATGCGCTGTACTTCGCCTATGTGCAGCCGGGCTGGCCGCCGCTCGGCGCGTTCCAGCTGCCGGAGGCAAAGTGAGCCGCCCCGCCCCCACATCGCGCCCGCGCCTGGCCCGCGGCTGCCGCATCAGCGAGCAGACGGGGCAGGAGTCCACCTTGCTCATGCCCGAGGGCGCCATGCGCCTGAATCCTCCCGGGCTGAAGATCCTGCGGCAGTGCGACGGGCAGCGCACCTTCGCGGAAATTGTGAACGCGCTCCAGGGAGAGTTTGCCGCTGCCGCACCTGAGCGCGTCGCTGAGGACACCGCTGTGTTTCTGGAACGGCTACAACAGCGGCGGGTTGTGGATTACGAATGACCGGGCCGTTGGCACTCATCGCTGAACTCACGCACCGCTGCCCCCTGCACTGCGTTTACTGCTCCAATCCCTTGCAGATGAAGGCGCGTGCGAAGGAACTCACGACCGAGCAATGGGCCGATGTATTTCGCCAGGCGGCGACGCTGGGAGTGATGCAGGTGGATTTCACCGGCGGCGAACCGCTGGCCCGCGCCGATCTGGTGGAAATAGCGACGGCGGCGCGCCAGGCCAGGCTCTACATCAATCTGATCACCTCGGGCATCGGGCTCAAAGAAGACCGCCTGCAGGCGCTGGTGGCCGCGGGCACGGACCACATCCAGCTCAGCTTCCAGGATGTGCACGAGGCCGAGGGCGACGAAATCGCCGGCGCCCGTGCTCATGCACACAAGCTGACGCTGGCAACGCGTATTCGTCAGCACAATGTGGCTTTCACCGTGAACGTAGTGGTACACCGGCAGAACCTGGAGCGGTTGCCGCAGGTGATCGCGCTGGCGGAGGAGCTCGAGGCCGACAAGCTGGAAATTGCCAATGTGCAGTATTACGGCTGGGCGCTGGAGAATCGCGCCGCGCTCCTTCCCAGCGAGTGGCAACTGTCGGAGTCCCTGGCCACGGTCAAAGCCGCGCAAGAGCGCCTAAAAGGGCGCATGCGCATTGACTTCGTCGTTCCCGATTATTACGGCAAATATCCCAAGCCCTGCATGGGAGGGTGGGGACGCAAGCTGATGCTGATCAATCCCGCCGGCGAGGCTATGCCGTGCCATGCCGCGGCCGTAATTCCGGGCATTCGTTTCGACAACGTTACAGCGAGACCCTTACGCTGGATCTGGGAGGAGTCGGAAGCCTTCCAACGCTTCCGCGGAGAAGCCTGGATGCCGGAGCCTTGCCGCAGCTGCGAGCGGCGCAGCCAGGATTTCGGTGGCTGCCGCTGCCAGGCGCTGCTGCTGGCCGGAGATGCCGGCGTTACGGATCCGGCCTGCTCTCTGGCGCCCAGTCATCACATGGTGGCGGCGGCGGTGGCGCAGGCGAATGCCGCGCCACCCGCAGCAGGTGGTGCGTCAGTCCGCCCCGCGATGAAGCCCAGTTGGGTGTATCGCCCGAACCCGCAGTAAAAGCACGCAAATCTGTGGCAATTGTCCGTTACCCAGATAGAACTCACATTTAGGCGCGACAAACTTCCGATGAGGCGACCGCGTATCGTGCGGCGAAATGCGCGAGACCCTACGTCAGATCTGTCATCTTGAGCGAGGGCGCACGCCCGAGTCGAAAGACCCCTGCACGGTTGAAGGAACCGAACTGGCGGAGGGAATGTCTAAGTCAAATTTACCGCAGGGGGAACTCCCCGGGGCGGGAGTGCTGATGCAGTGGAATGCAGGGGTCTTCGACTCCGCTCAGGATGACATTCGAGAAGGATGGAAAGAAAAATAAATCCGAGAAAGATGGAGTGAAAAAACCAGATCAGCTGGTGCGGTGAAGGACGGCGTCGAGGGCAGCGCCAACAGCGATAAGCTTTTCCGCGGCAAAAAGGCGCTGGCAGGCTTCAAACAGCTCGCGTTCTTCTCTGCGGATATGAGCGGAGAGGAACTGGGCGAACTCGCGCACAGTGGCGGCATCCAGTTCGCGGCGTTCCGCCCGAGCAAAATAATCGCGCAGATTTACATGCTCCCGCAGTAGCTGATCCACCAGCGGTTTGAGTTCGGCAAAGGCCGCGGCCTCGGGAAAAAGCGCTTCTTCCTCAGCGGCAAAATGCCAGCGGATCTCCAGGTTGAACATGGTGTGGATTTGCGCTTGCAGGGCTTCCATATCCGCGGCACCGGCATGCAGGGAGCGCTCAATCTGCACACATAAGGCGAGTGCGTGCTGGTGCTGATGCGAAAGTGGGATCAGGTTGCGGTCGCGTAGCATGGCATTCAGGACTTCAGGAAAGGCAGTAGCTCCTTGAAGGCGGGAGCACCGGAGGAGCGCAGCAGCTCATACATCATCATCTCGGTGGAGGAGATGACCGCACCGGCGTCGCGCATGCGCTGCAGGCCAATTTTCCAGTTCCACTCGGCACGGGAGCTGACGGCGTCAGAGGCGACGTGCACGTGGTAGCCATGCTCCAGCGCGCCCAGCGCAGTCTGCATGACACAGATGTGAGCTTCCATGCCGCAAAGCAGCACCGTGTTGCGGTGGCCGGGCAGAGACTTAAGGGCGGTGATGAATTGTTCGCTGCCGAAGCAGGAGAATTCCAGCTTATCCATGGGCTTGGCGCTCGGAACCAAGGAGGCAATTTCCGGCACCACATTGCCCAGGCCTTTGCAGTATTGGGTGGTGAGCAGAGTGGGCAGGCGCAGGATGTTGGCCAGGCGAATCAGGAGCTGCGAGTTGCGGACCAGGCGCTCTTTTTCGAAGATAGGCGGCAGAAGCTTTTCCTGGATGTCCACCACGACCAGGGCGCATTGCTCCGCGACCAGAGGCCGGCGTGCAGCATCGGTGAGTGCGTCAGGCGCTTCGAAAATGGTGGACATGATTTCTCCTTTGAACAGAATCATGGCCTTCGCGGCGCGAAGGCGCATGCGTCACATTTTATCTCCTGAAACTGGGTGGCGAAGCCGCTGCACAGCAGCTACCCGGAAGCGCACGCTGGAAAGGGGTTTCCGGGCAGTGCTGGCCAGTGTACCGGGCAGATACATCCTGCGGTCCGCCACAGATATCTAAGGAATCGAACTATCTGAGAGCGTGGGTACGCGAGTTTGCCACTGTGCGGCTGGAGATAAAACCGTTGTTTCCAAACTGGGGCCTGTAACCCGGCATAGCCAAATCACCTGGCCACCAATTCCCTTTTTGTTCCCCTCGGGCGGATGGCTGGCTCTGAGTTGACGGATCAGGAATACCTGATC
>DASSQB010000687.1:0-3816 GCA_035702725.1 Terriglobales bacterium
CACCAGCACACCGGGCCGCCGTATCATCTGGTGCAGATCGGCGCCCGCGGCCACCATGGGGTAAACCGAGTCTTCCTGTTCGACCTGGAAATCAATCAGCACCGGCCCCTCGTGCTGCCGCGCCGTCTGAATGGCCGGCACCACCTGGGCACGCTGCTTCACCGCCGCACTGCGGATACCAAACGCGTCCGCCAGCTTCACAAAGTCTGGGTTCAGCAGCGGCGTGGACTCGTAGTTCCGGTCATAGAAAAACTCCTGCCATTGGCGGACCATGCCCAGGTAGCCGTTGTTGATGATGGCGATATTTACTTTCAGCTTTTCCTGCACCATGGTGGCCAGCTCGGCCATGGTCATCTGGAAGCCGCCATCGCCCACCACCACCCAGACTTCCGACTCCGGCCGCGCCACCTTGGCGCCGATGGCCGCGGGCAGGGCGAAGCCCATCGTGCCCAAGCCGCCGGATGTGATCAGCGAGCGTGGGTTCTCGTGGTGGTAGTACTGCGCCTCCCACATCTGGTGCTGGCCGACGTCGGTGACCACCAGCGCCTTGCCTTCGGTGGTCCGCCATAGGTCATTTATCACGTGGGCCGCGTAGAGGTGGCCGCTATCGGGTAAATTCTGGATGTCGCGCACGGCTGAGTCGCCCTTCAGCTTCTTCAGATAATCCAGCCACTCGCGGTGCTGGCAGCTTTCCAGTTCCTGCAGCAGTTCCTGCAGTACAGCCTTCAAATCGCCCACCAGGGCCACATCCACGCGCACGTTCTTGTTGATCTCCGCCGGGTCAATCTCCACGTGAATCTTTTTGGCGTTGCGCGCGTAGCTCTTCAGGTTGCCGGTGACGCGGTCGTCGAAGCGCATGCCCAGCGCGATGAGCAGATCGGCTTCTTGGATCATGGTGTTGACCCAGGCCTCGCCGTGCATGCCCATCATGCCCAGGTTGAGCTCGTGTGAGGCGGGAAACGCTCCCAGACCCAGCAGCGTGAGCGCCACTGGTATCTGCGCCCGCTCCGCGAACTCAAGGAGTTCCCCGCCGGCTGCGGAAACCAGGATGCCGTGGCCGGCAAGGATCACTGGACGTTTAGCTTGATGAATCAGCTCCATCGCCTGCTCATACTCGTCAGGCGTGGGCGAGAGGTCGGGACGGTAGCCGGGCAGTTGCGGCGCTGCGGCATCCCAATCAAACTCGCAAGTGGACTGCTGTGCATCCTTGGTTACATCAATCAGCACCGGTCCCGGCCGGCCAGATTTCGCAATATAGAACGCTTCCCGGATGGTGCGCGCCAGTTCATTCGCGTGCGTCACCAGGTAATTGTGCTTGGTAATTGGCAGGGTGATGCCGGTAATGTCCGTTTCCTGGAACGCATCCGAGCCGATCAGCTTGCTGCCTACCTGCCCCGTGATGCACACGATGGGCGAGGAATCCATCATGGCGGTGGCGATGCCGGTCACCATGTTGGTGGCGCCGGGGCCGGAGGTGGCGATGGCCACACCCACACCGCCCGAGGCTCGCGCGTAGCCGTCGGCCATGTGCGTGGCCCCCTGCTCGTGGCGCACCAGCACGTGGTGAATCGAGCTGTGCTGCAGCGCGTCGTAGGCGGGAAGAATGGCCCCCCCGGGATAGCCGAAGACGTGCTTCACGCCCTCCCGCTCCAGGCACTTCCAGATGATTTCTGCTCCGGTTTTGCGTTCCTTGGTCATGATTAAAATTTTGCCGTTGCCATTTCCACCGCCGCTGCCGGCGTGGTGATCGCTCCTTCGGACGCGGAAGAAACCTGGCTGGCGTACTTGGCGAACACGCCACGGGTGTAGCGCGGCGCCGGCGCGCTCCACTTGCGCAGCCGTGCCGCCAATTCGCCCGGAGTGACTTCCAGCGCCAATTCGCGGCGAGCCAGATCAATGCTGATCATGTCGCCATCGCGCACCACCGCGATGGGCCCGCCCACGAAAGCTTCCGGCGCGACGTGGCCGATCATCAGCCCGCGCGTGGCCCCGGAAAAACGGCCGTCGGTGATCAGCGCCACCGATTCGCCCAGTCCCGCTCCTACGATCGCCGCCGTTACCACCAGCATCTCCCGCATGCCCGGACCGCCGCGCGGCCCTTCGTAGCGAATGACCACCACATCGCCTTTGCGCAGCTCATTCTTCTCGACTGCTGCGAACGCCGCTTCTTCGCTGTCGAACACGCGCGCTGGACCGCGGAAACTATCGCCGTGGTGGTGGGCGACTTTGACTACGCAGCCCTCCGGCGCCAAATTGCCCTTCAGGATGGCTAGGCCACCGGTGGGACTTAACGGGTTGGAGGCCGGACGAACCACCTCCTGCCCCGGCGTTTCCTTCGCCTCCGCCGCCTCTTCGCCCAGAGTGCGACCGGACGTCGTCATCGCCTTGGAATGAAGCAGCCCCGCCTCGTGCAGCCGCTTGGCCAGCAGGCGCGTGCCGCCCGCACGGTACAAATCAGTCGCCATGAAGCGGCCGGCGGGCTTCAGATCAGCCAGCAGGGGAACCTTTTTGCTGATGGGATTGAAGTCATCAATACTCAGCTCGATGCCCATTTCCGCGGCAATGGCCAGCAAATGCAGCACCGCGTTGGTTGAACCTCCGGAGGCGCACACGCTGGCAATTGCATTCTCCAGCGCCTGCCGGGTGATGATCGCGCTCGGCCTCAGATCGCGCCGATAGAGTTCCAGCACCTGCTTTCCAGCCCACCGGCAGACTTCGTGCTTCGCCCGATCAGTCGCCGGCACACTGGCGCTCCCCAGCGGCGAAATTCCCAGAAACTCTGTGGCCATGGCCATGGTGTTGGCGGTGAATTGGCCGCCGCAAGCGCCCGCGCCTGGGCAGGCATTGTCTTCCAGACAGGCCAGCCGCTCGTCGTTCATCTTGCCGCGTGCGTGCGCTCCCACCGCCTCAAACACGTCCTGGATGGAAACGTCCGTGCCCTCGAACTTGCCCGGCGCGATGGAGCCGCCATAAATCATCAGCGACGGAATATCCAGCCGGCACAGCGCCATCACCGTGCCCGGAATGGTCTTGTCGCAGCCGGAAAGCGCGATCATGCCGTCGAACAGATTGCCCCGGCCCACCAGCTCGATGGAGTCAGCAATCACCTCACGACTCACAAGCGAGGCGCGCATGCCTTCGCTGCCCATGGTGATGCCGTCGGAGATGGAAACTGTGTTGAATTCCAGCGGCGTGCCCCCGGCCTCGCGAATGCCTTGCTTCACGTACTCGGCCAAGTCGCGCAGGTGCAGGTTGCAAGGGCCGATTTCAATCCAGGTGTTGGCCACCCCGATCAGCGGCTTTTCCAGGTCCTCGCGGCTGAAACCGGCGGCGTGCAGCATGGCCCGAGCGGGCGCGCGGTTCCACCCCTGGACCAGGGGGGCGCTGCGGCGTTTTCCGTTGTGGCTGGACATCAGAACCTGTTTTGCGAGTGCTGGCCTGGCTGGAGCAGGCAAGGCGTATGGGGAACTATGGCAGGTCAGAGGTGATTAGTCAAGCTTATGATGTTTATGGAGTCCATAAGCAGAACTAATAAATGGGGTGTACTCACGAATGCTGCTGCGGCCGCGTAAAATACACCGCGCTGGGGATGCGGCGAGAGGCCTTCCCCCTCCACTTGCGATTGCACACAGCCTGCGCTGCCCATCGGCAGGCAACTGCGAGAACCACTACCAGGAGCAAGTCAAAGGGCTTCAACCATGCAAGGGCTGAGGAGGCCGCGACTGTGCCCCATAGCAACGGCGTGGCCAGCCAGATAAACCACTGCCCGATGAAGAAGTACGGGGCGCGTTTCGGTTCGGAAACGGGATCGAGGAT
>DASSQB010000688.1:0-2393 GCA_035702725.1 Terriglobales bacterium
GCCGTTTCGGGATACGACCCGTGGGCGGTGGTTGGCCTGCTGGGCCGGTCGTGGCGGATGGTGAGCGTCTCGTGAGTGCGCCGCAATCACCAACAGGCCCAGTACCAACGCCGCTGCCAACCCCGCCACGGCCCAGGCTACAGGCCGTCTCCGCCGCTTTCCCGCATTCGTCGTGCTCTTCCCGCCCCGTCGCCTAGTTGCGAACACCTCGGCCGCGTCGCGCATCACCCGTTGTCGTAGCTCCTCGGGTGGCTGGGCGTTGTCGAAGTCGCTCAGCACCTCGCGCAGGTCAAGCACGACTTGCCTCCTCGATCATCGCCCGCAACTGCCTGCGGGCGCGGTGAAGCCGGATCCGAACGGCCACCGAGCCATCCGGCGCCACGAATTGGCTTCGAGTGAAGCTAATCGCTGCTCCGTTGGGATCGGTAACGGTAATTTGCAGCACATCATTAATAGTCCCGGGGAAATCGCCAGATACCGACCCATCATTGAAAGCGGTAAATGAGACCACGACAGCGTTGCCCTGGTCGATGATTAATACTTTGGTCCCTGGAGGCAGAGAACCGGCAGGCGCGCTGACGTGGATGTTGCCGTTCTGGTCAGGGAAGGCGAAGGTGATCGCGTTGGGATCAAAGTTGAGCGCGGCCACCGCCTTGGTGGTAAAGGATGAAGTCGGCACGGCGATTGCGCCGCCGGAAGCGTCAGCCAGGCCGCTCACTTGTATGGTGTATTGTGTCGCCGGATCGAGATTGCTGACCGGCGCAAAGGTCAACGTGGTTCCCGATGCAGAAAGGATGAAGTTTTGCAGCGGCACCGGAGCCCCAGGGGCAGAAGCCGGCCCTTTGACCAATGACAGATTACTCTGCACGATGGACTGCGGGTTGAGCGGAGCCGTGGTGTTAATAGTAATGATGGTGCTCGTGGGAACGCCCAGAGTTCCATCGGCCGGAGTTACGGTGGCGCGGGTGACGGTACCCGCCAACAGAATATTTGCCGTGACCGTCTGTCCGGCGATGACCTGCGCGGAAGCTGTGCCCGCCAAAGATGTATTCGGTGCGCTGGCTTTGAGGTTTGCCGTGCCCGCCAGGGCAGGAACAATGTAATGCCCATTCGCACCGCTGATGCCGGCAATTTGCAGCGAGTCAGTCAGCACCAGCGCCGAAACTGCACTGGCCGTTGAAGACGTTACACCCTGGACAAAGCCGACAGGGGCCAAAATATCGTAAAACACATACTCGCCACCCTGCGTTACTCCCGGGAAGCCCGGCGAGGTAATGGAAGAGAGGTTCTGCCCGTTAATCCGGGCAAGAGCCACCGCAACCATGTAAGGAACACCGTTAATCCGCTGCACCTGGGTCAGCAGGAAGGTGTCGCTTGGGTTCAGTCCGGTGGCAGCGATCGAGAGCTGTGCGGGCGTATTGAGAGTTTCGCCGGAAAAATCAACCAGAGCTTCCTGGATCGCAGCCATGTTGGAGGATGTGGGAACAAAATCTTCTAAAGAAGTGCTCTGAACAGAGATCGCCGTGTCCTGGCTGAGCGCTCCGCCTGGAACCGAGAGCGTTGAAGTGCCATCGCTGAGAGTGAGTGGATCGTTGCCTCCCGGCTGGCCGCGCACTCCTTCACGTCCGGCGAGAATATCAAGGTGGACTTTACCGGTCACCAATTGTGTGAGGGTGTACTGATGCGACGGAGTCACCGGGAACTTTGCGCCCATGGTCGAGTTCGCCGGAGCCAGAGCGTTATAAAGAAGGATATCTTCTGAACGAGTCTCTTCAGAAACTTTGTCGCCGGAAGCAAGCGAGAATGTCTCCAGCACATTCGCCTGAATGATTGTGCCCGAGGGCGTAAAGCTGGGCGACTGCACTCCCAGCGTGGCTGTGGCGGTTCCACCGGCCGGCGGCAGCATCGCTGGATTGAGGCTGCCGCTGCTCGAGGCAGCAGGATCAATTGCCTGCACGGGAATCCCAGTCAGCGGACTACCAGGATCCGGAACGGGAATCGGCGGGGTCGTAGTGTCCGGTACCACCAGAGCATAGGCGCCAGGTGCAGGCACGGTGAAGCTGCAAGAGCCATTGATGGAGGGCAAATTGGAAGCGATCAGGGTCCAGGCATGCAGAGCCGGATCATAGATCGCCAGGTGACTCAAAACTCCGGAGAGCTGGGAAACCACAGCGGGAAGGCCTGACACCAAGGCGCTAGTCCTTAGATCAAATGCGGCCACCGGCGACCAGCCCAGCGGCAACAGGCCGGGCAAGCCTTGCCCGGATAGCTGCGTGAGTTGGAAGTTTGTCCCATCGGGGACTGAAGCTGCGGGAATGGTGATGGAAATGGCGCCGGTCGTAAGAGTGCCGCCTGCGGAACCGACTGGACGGGGCGCTGCCAGAGGTGTGAGC
>DASSQB010000689.1:0-5553 GCA_035702725.1 Terriglobales bacterium
ACGCTGGAAGGAATAAGCGGCAATGTTCGTAACCAGCGGGCTTTTGCTCCAGGCTTGGGTGACGCGCACGAGCTGGTCGGAGCGGAACCACATGAAGCGCCCCGCCGGACGGACGGCAAACAGGGTGCCGGGGTCGGCGTAAGGCAGGCGCACCATGGAGCGGATCGCCGGGGCGAAGCCAGTCAGCAGCGCCACGCTCAGCAGCACGCCGGCGAAGATGCCGAGACAGAGCGCAGGCGAGCGCAGGATGGAGTCGAGACGGGTGACGGTCTGCTCGTGGTCAAATCTCTGCCATACCGCTTCCGGGAAAGCGTGCCAGCAGTGGCGCAACACCTCCAGGCGGGTGCTGGGAGTAAGCCGGTCCGATTCAGCCAGGAAGTGAAGCCAATGGAAGACTTCCCTATCCCTCTTTTCATGCCACGCCCGCCGTTTCTTCGCGGGCACCAGCCAGCTGGCCAGCCACAGCAGGCCGCGGCAGGAATAGAGCAAGCTCTGGGGCGGGCGCTTCATGCCGCGGCTCCTTTGCGGCGAACCGGCCTGTGCTGGCCGGCAAGATGACGCAGCAGCGGATAACGTTGTTGGACGACGTGCAGAGCGGTAGTGCCTTCAGGAGTGAGCTTGTAGTAGCGGCGGAGGGGCCGCTGGCGGCTGGCGGCCAGCTCTTCCCAGCGGGAAACAATCAGGCGATCGCGTTCCAGCCGGCGCAGGGCAGGATAAACCGTACCGCTGGGCAAACCGGTAACCTCCATCACGTCAAAGCCGTAATGGTGGGCCGTGCCAATGCTCTGAAGTATGAGGGCCGAAGTATGTGATAGCCGCACCGCCGCACTCATCCCGCACCGCCCTGCTATGTAGGATTCTACACCTGATTCGTAGGAAGCCCGCGTATTAACTGGGGATGCTACCCCTAGCGTGAAACTGCGGCGAACAACTCGGAGTGCAGCAACGACTGGAAACGAGTGTCGTCGGTGCGGAAATGGACCTTCATGGTCGAGCCGTCGTTATCCACGCTGGTGCTGTCAATGGCCAGCTTTTCCGTGGGCGTGGCGCTCATCTTGCGATACATCATCCCCGCCTTGACCAGGTTGGCCATGGTGGCGGCCATCATGGAGTCGGAGGTGAGCACGTCCATATCGAAGGCGACGCCGTTAGAAAAGTCCATTACATAGCGGGAACCGAGGAGCCGCTGCTTGACGGCGCTGTAATCGGCCAACTGCGAAGCCTGGCCCAGAGCGGAGCGCATCATGTTCTGCGTGCCACCCGAATCGAGCACGCTCCACACCGCACCTGACTCCACTCCTCCCAGCATGTCGGTCATCTGCGAATTGGTGTCCAGAGCGGGCGCGGCGCCGTTGCGCGCGTCCAAAGCGCCCTTGACCGCGCTCATGTCGCCGAACAGCAAAGTGGAGTTATCCAGGAAAGCCATTTCCATCCCGTTGCCCATAGGATAAAGGTAGGAATCCTGGTAAGCGACAGGCTTGATCTTGCGCAGGCGCAGATTTTTCAACACCACTCGTGGCGAGAAATTGCCCTGGGCGATGCCCACCGTCTTCACCTGCTTGTTAGCCCGGTAGGAGACAAAAATCAGCTGCTCCACTTCCTTTTCCGGATTGAGGCCGATGCCGCGCAGGGAGGTCTCGAATTCCTTCAGGTTTTGCGGCAGCACCTGGGCCTTGAGGGCCTGGGCAGTCGGGGAATTTTGCAGGGACCGGTAATCCACGGAAATAATCTGTTGCACATCGCCCGGAATCACCGACTGGGTGGCTGTGCCCAGGGCGGCGGCAAATGACAGGCCGCTGGCCAGAACGAGCACAAAAAGCAAGAGTAAAGACTTCTTCATCACAACCCTCATGGGACGGTTAACCCGTTTAGATGCAGAGTAGCCGGCTGCGGTGAGCGGGTTCTGCACTTATTGTAAGCGAAGGCGGCGCCACTCTGGAGGGCAAACCAGGTGACCTTGGTACCTGCCTGGTTCAGGGTCAGGCCATGCTTGACAGCGGCAGCAGGCGGGCCTAGAGTCGGCCAGTTTGAGGAGGTCCCACCTATGGCGATCCTGGTAGTGGGAGCAACGGGACTGGTGGGCCAGGCAGCGGCGCTTAGACTTCGCGAAGGCGGAAACCAGGTGCGGGGCCTGGTGCGCGGCGGCGCTTCCCATCCCAAAGCTAAAGATCTGCAGGCGGCCGGGATCGGCATTGTGGAAGGCGACCTGACCCGCCCGGAGAGCCTGGCAGCGGCCTGTGTGGGCACTGAGGGTATTGTTTGCACGGCCACGTCAATGCCAGCCGCCGCCAACGATGGCGTGCGCCGCGTAGACCTGGAGGGCACACTGGCGCTGATTGAGATGGCCGAACGCGCCGGCGTGCAGCGCTTCGTTTACACCTCTTACTCCGGCAATTTGCGCTTCGACTCGCCCCTGGAGACGGCCAAGCGCACTTGCGAGGACCGCCTGCTTAAAGGACGGATGCAGGCAATCATTCTGCGCCCTTCGTATTTCATGGAAATGTGGCTCAGCGCCCTGCTGGGATTCGACCCGGAGAAAGGCACAGTGCGCATCTACGGGAGCGGCGAGGGCAAGGTCAGCTACATTTCCGCCTTAGATGTAGCCGAGTTCGCGGCTGCCACGACGGTCAAAAAAATAGACAAGCGGCAGGTGATTCTGGAAATGGGCGGGCCGGAGGCAATCTCGCAACTGGAAGCAGTGGGAGTTTTCGAGCGGACCCTGGGCAAGAAAATTACGGTGGACCACGTTCCCGCGGAGGCTCTGCACCAGCAGCACCAGTCGGCTACCGATCCTCTGCAGAAAACCTTTGCGGCGCTCATGTTGGGCTACGCTCAGGGCGATGTGATCGAGGGCGCCCGCGAAACGGCGAAAAAATACGGCGTGCGGCTGCGTTCCGTGACGGAATACGCCACCGGGTTTCGCGCTCAACGCGCAGGTGTGGCTTAGCCGGGGAGGAGATTATGGCCAATCATTATCAATTCACAGTCGGTGAGATCGAGTGCGCGGCATTATGCGACGGCACGCTTCCCTATCCTTCCAACTGGTTCTTCTCTAACGCTGCGCCGCAGGAGGTAGAGAACGAATTGCGGGCGCGCCAGTTGCCCACTGACCACGTGCTCGCCGCCTACACCTGCCTGCTGGTGCGCACGGGAAAAGAATGTGTGCTGGTAGACACCGGCGCCGGCGGTCTGGCGCCGGGCACTGGCGAGCTGCCTCAGAAGCTGCAGGAACTGGGAGTAAGCCCGCAGCAGGTAACAACCGTGCTGCTGACGCACGCCCACCCTGACCATATTGGAGGCGTGCTCGACAAGGCGGGCCAGCCGGCGTTTCGCAACGCTCGTTACGTAATGAGCATCCGGGAACACGAATTCTGGACCCAGTCGCCCAGCCTCGATCGCGTGGGCCTGGAGCAATTCATCAAGGACATGATGCTGAGTGCCGCGCAGCGCAATTTGCCGCCGCTCAAGCCGCAACTGGAGCTATTTGACGACGAGAAGGAAATTGTGACGGGGATTCGAGCGCTGGCCACGCCTGGTCACACGCCTGGTCACGTTGCCCTGCTGCTGTCGTCAGGTAAAGAGCAGCTGCTAATCACTGCTGACGCGGTGCTGCATCCCCTGCATCTGGCGCATCCGGAGTGGCGCGCTGTATTCGACCTTGATCCCCAAACGGCAGCCAACACCCGGCAAAAGCTGCTGGATTGGGCTGCCGCTGACCACGTTCCGGTGCAGGCCTACCATTTCCCCTTTCCCGGGCACGGAGCGATATTGAAACGGGCACAAGGGTGGGAGTGGGAAGCAAAGGCCGAGGTTTCAGCCAGAAAAGCTGATAACGTGGCGTAGAACCGCGTTCGCACCGACTTGCGAAACTTCCGTCCCACACGGGAACGCGGCGAGCGGGTCGGGACAATTCCCTGAGACGGGAGCTGAAGCTCGTGAAACCGCAGGGTCCTTCGACGCGCGCTCACCCTTCGACAAGCTCAGGGCAGGCTCTCGCAAACTTGGCTCACGCTTGCTCAGGATGACAGGCGCAAAATGACGGGCACGGAAAATCTACTGCTGAGGTTCTGAGCCTTCCGGCGGACCGCCCTGGCCCTTGTTCTGCTGGCGAAGAATGCGGGCGCAGGGATCACCACCACCGCGGTGCATGCCGCGCAGGCCGCCTCCCATTCCTTTGCGGTCTCCTCTGCGCTCCTGACGGCATTGCTTCACCGCGTCCTGCTGTTGTGGCGTGAGCAGGCCGTGCACCTGCTGTTCTGTCTGCTGAAATGCTTGCCGCACCTGCTCGCGTTTCTGCTGCGCGCTCAACGAAGAATTCTCACAAATGCTGACAACCTGCTGGTGCGTGGTCTTGTGGATGTCCCTGATCTTCTGCCAGGTGTCCTCGGAGACGCCAGCCTGTTTGAAACATGGCGGCTCGCCGCCGCGCCGGCCTGCCTGGGGTCCGGGCGCGGCCGCCTCGGGCGGAGCGCTCTGCTGGTCCTGAGCCAGCAGCAAGGCGGGGGTGAGAAGAACAACCATCAGGGCAGCCAGCAAACTTCCTTTAGATTTGCGCATACTTCTGCCTCCTGATTTGATAACCCGGATTGTAGTTGCAGAGTTGTTGTGTGGAAATGAAACATTTTGTAAAGGAGGCGGAAGTTGGTAGCCAGGGAGCTAGTAGCTAGTTGCGTCAACTACTACCAAAGAGGAGTTTTCCTACGACGAGTATGATGCCGGGGGTGACCACAATCCTGATCGCCACTTCCAATCCTGGCAAGCTGCGCGATTTCGCCGCTGCGGCGGCGGAGCATGGAATTGCGGTAGAGGGGCTGCCGAACTTCTCTTCTCTGCCCCTGGTGCCTGAAGATCAGCCGACATTCGAGGCCAATGCCCACAAGAAGGCGGAGGCTTATAGCCGTTTTGCTCCCGGAGCCATCGTGCTGGCGGACGATTCCGGGCTGGAAGTGGCAGCACTCAAAGGCGCTCCGGGGGTGCGCTCGGCGCGCTACGCAGCCCACTCTGCGGAGGAGAATGCCAGCGACGCCGCCAACAACGCCCGGCTTCTGGCCGAAATGCAAACCGTGTCCGAAGATCAGCGCCAGGCGCGGTTTGTGTGCGTGATTGTGGCGGCGCGTGACGGCAGAGCGCTGGCCACTTTTCGCGGCGAAGCGCCGGGCGTGATTCTTCGCGTGCACCGAGGCTCAGGCGGTTTCGGCTATGACCCGCTGTTTTATTTTCCGCAACTGGGCAAGACCTTCGCCGAGCTCTCCGCGACGGAGAAGGCGAGGGTCAGCCACCGTGGGCAGGCGTTTCGCAAATTTCTGAAATGGATGGAAAAAGCGGGAGTCAGTAGTCAGCGGTCATGAGTCCGATCGCAGCGGCGTATGCCGGAGCACCTGGACTCGTAACTAGTGAGAAGCGGATTGCATAACAACTAGGCAGGGCTAGTCGGGGAGCCTTGTCTTCTAAGAGCTGCAGCGAGATACGCGGCGCGCATGGCCACGGCAATGTAAGCCCATGCTAAAAACAGCGGTGCCGGCTCCACTTCGCCATCCACTACCGACCACACAG
>DASSQB010000690.1:0-15014 GCA_035702725.1 Terriglobales bacterium
GCACTTGGAGACGACGGCGGGCATCGTAGCATGGCCGTCTCCACGCCGGTTAGCGGCAGAGTGCACTTGTTTAGAATTTTGGGCTGGCCTTCGCGGGTGGTGTGCTCCATGGCAATGATTACGCGGCGCGCGCCCGCCACCAGGTCCATGGCGCCGCCCATACCCTTCACCATTTTGCCGGGAATCATCCAGTTGGCCAGGTTGCCTTCTTCGTCCACTTCCATCGCTCCCAGCACGCTCAGGTCAATGTGGCCGCCGCGGATCATGGCGAACGAATCGGCGCTGGAAAAATAAGAGGTGCCCGGAATTTCGGTAACCGTCTCCTTGCCGGCATTGATCAGATCAGGGTCTTCGTGCCCCTCCAGAGGAAAGGGCCCTATGCCCAGCATCCCGTTCTCGCTTTGCAACACCACATCCATGCCCTTGGGGACGCAGTTGGCCACCAGCGTAGGCATGCCAATGCCCAGGTTAACGTAAAAGCCGTCGCGTAGTTCGCGGGCAATGCGGCGAACTATGCGGTCGCGTTTTTCGGTGTCTTTGCCCAGCTTGGCGGGTGTAACCATCTGTCCCCTTTGAGAAGCACTCAGCAATCAGCAGTCAGCATTCAGCCAAAAGAGGTCTGGACCACCGCTAACTGAATTCCTTATCTTTCTCCGCGGCCTCTGTGCTGATATCTTTCTGCGCTCTCTGCGTTTATCTTTATTCCCACGCCGCTTCCGCGCGGCGAAACTCCGTGATCACGCGCTCCAATTCTTCGTACGACGTGCGCGCGTCAGCAGCCGACTGGGCGCGGTACTTGTACGCCGTTTCCAGCAACTCCCCGAAGTGGTCGGCAATGCCGCCCATGGCTTCGTCGTACGCGGGCGCCATGACGCTCAACTCCGCCGCCAGGTCGCCCAGCGTCAGGCTGCCCTGCTCGTAGAGCCGCAGGTAGTGCAGCACGCTGGCCCGGACCTCCTGCACCGTGCTGTCAGGCGCGGGCATGGTTCACGCCTTGCGAACCGTACGCTTTTCTATCCGCTTCTCGTAAAGTTCACCCTGGAAAATGCGATTCACGTAAACGCTGGGCGTGTGAACGGAGTCCGGCTCCAGTTCGCCCACCTCTACCAACTCCTCAACTTCCGCGATGGTGATGCGCGCGGCGGTCGCCATCATGGGATTGAAGTTGCGCGCTGTCTTGCGATACATCAGGTTGCCCCACTTGTCTCCCTTCCAGGCTTTGATGAAGGCGTAATCGGCTTTCAGCGCGCGTTCCATCACATAGGTGCGGCCGTCGAACTCGCGCGTTTCTTTCTTCTCGCCCACCACTGTGCCCACGCCCGTGGGCGTGAAAAACGCAGGAATGCCGGCGCCACCGGCGCGAATGCGCTCGGAAAACGTTCCCTGCGGCACCAGTTCCAGCTCAATTTTGCCGCTCAGCACCATCTGCTCCAGTAGCTTGTTTTCGCCCACGTACGTGCCAATGTGGCGGCGGATCTGCCCGGCCGCCAGCAGCAGACCCACGCCAAAACCGTCCACTCCGGCGTTGTTGCTCATGGTGGTCAGGTTCTTTACTCCTTTTTTGACCAAGGCGCGGATAAGGTTCTCCGGGTTGCCGCACAGGCCGAAGCCGCCAATCATGACGCTGGCGCCGTCAGGGATGTCGCGCACCGCTTCTTCGGCGCTGGCCACCACTTTGTTCATAAGAGGGGGATTCTACTTTTCCACGCTACTCAACGCAAACTTCGCAATTAACCACAGAGGACACAGAGAGCACCGGGCAATCCCAATTCAAAAAATCAGGATGTTAAGTGAAGATCCTGACTTCCACTTCAGAATGTCACCATGCCGCGCTGAATTATCCTTCTATTTCTTCCCTTTGTGTCCCTCGGTGTCCTCTGTGGTTAAAGATTTTCGGAAGGTGTTCGCGCGGTCGAACTCCGCCGCCAAATCCCGGGTACTCAGGTTTTCCCGCAGGTGGGCCAGGCGCTGCTCCAGTTGCAGCAGCGCTTCCTGCAGATTTGTGCGGTTGGTAAGCGCAATGTCGCGCCACATGGCGTAAGGGCTGGCGGCGGTGCGGGTCATCTCGCGCAGTGCCGGCCCGGCCAGATCCAGCGCCTGCGGGTCGGCGGCGAATTCCTCTTCCAGGCCGGCCGCCAGCGCCGTGGCCACCATCTGCGGCAGGTGGCTCAGCCAGGCACACAATCGGTCGTGCCGTCCCGGCTCCATGCTGGCCACGCGGGCGCCGGTAACGGCAACCAACTCCAGAAATTTCGCGGCTGTGGCTGAAGGGTCGCCCAGCGGAGTGGTCACCCAAACCGCGCCCTGGAAAAGTGCGGCATCGGCGCGCTCAATGCCGCCCTGCTCTTTGCCCGCCATCGGATGCCCCGGCAGAAAGCGCTGCCCCGCCTGCTGACCGAACACGGCCCTCGCCCGGGCAGCGACTTCGGCCTTGGTACTGCCCACGTCCGTCAGCAGAGTTTCCTGCGACGCGATCGGCCCGATGCGCTCGATCAGATCAATAATGGCGCCCACCGGGGTCGCCAGCAGGATTATGTCGCTGCCGCGAGCGGCCTCGGTAGGATCGGCAAAGGCTGCGTCTATCACACCCCGCTTGCGTGCCTGCGCCAGCACCGGCTCGCGGTCACAGCCGATCACCCGGCCGTTAAAACCGGCTTTCCGTATCGCGAGAGCGAAGGAGCCCCCGATCAGCCCGGTGCCGATGATCGTGATTTGCCGGATGGAGTTCACGCGATGGTGCGGCCTACGGCGGGCGCAATGATGCGCAGCTCATCCATCAGCTTACTGAACTGTTCAGGGTAGAGCGACTGGGCGCCATCGGAGAGGGCGTGGTCGGCATCGTGATGTACCTCGATCAGCAGCGCGTCGCAGCCTGCCGCCACTGCCGCGCGCGCCATGGGCGCGACTTTGTCGCGCCGCCCAGTTCCGTGCGATGGGTCGGCGGTCATGGGCAGGTGCGACAGTTTGTGGATGATGGGAATGGCGGAAATATCCATGGTGTTGCGCGTGTACGTTTCAAAAGTGCGAATGCCGCGCTCGCACAGGATCACATTGTAGTTTCCACCAGACATGATGTACTCGGCGGAAAGCAGCAACTCCTCCAGGGTCGCGGCAATTCCGCGTTTGAGCAGCACCGGCTTGCGCACCTTGCCCAGCTCGCGCAGCAGGTCGAAGTTCTGCATATTGCGCGCTCCCACCTGGAGAATGTCCACGAAGGGCGTCATCAGCGGGATCTGCGAAATGGCCATGACCTCGCTGATCACCAGCAGCTTGTATTTTTCGCCGGCCTCGCGCAGCAGCTTGAGCGCCTCCTCGCCCAGCCCCTGAAAAGAATAAGGAGAAGAACGTGGCTTGAAGGCGCCGCCGCGCAGCACGCGCGCTCCCGCATTTGCCACCTGCTCAGCCGCGGCAAATAGCTGCTCGCGCGACTCCACCGAGCACGGCCCGGCCATGACCACAACTTTGTTGCCACCAATCTCCACGCCATTGCCCACTTTGACGATAGTGCCTTCCGGGCGGAAGCTCCGCCCCGCCAGCTTGTAGGGCGCACTTATTCGGTGTACCTGGTCCACGCCGCTCAGCAGTTCCAGTTCGCGGATATCGAAATCCACGCGCGCGCCCACCGCCCCCAGCACCGTCTGGCGCACACCGGTGCTGCGGTGCACTTCGAAGCCCATCTTCACCAGATGCTCAATCACCTGCTGAATCTGTTCTTCGGTTGCCGATTCCTGCATCGCGACGATCATAAGTAGCTGACTGGCTTTCTAGCTTTTGGCTCTGAGCCTTTTGGCAGGACCCTCTACTGGCCAAACGCCAGGCGCCAATTACTAACTGCTGCTTCAGTCATTCACCTCCGATTCCAACTCGGTATCGCCGGACCCGGCGGTTCCCTTGGGCACAATCTCCTCTTTCTGAATCTTGCGCATCACGTCAATCAGGCGCTCGTAAACCCGGATCAGGTCCTGGTGTTCCAGCGGGCCGCGGTTGAGCTGGCGCACATTATCAAAGATGATTTTTTCCCGGTCCGGTTCGTAAATTGGCATATTCGTATTGCGCTTCAGGCGGCCAATGGCTCGCGCTGCCTCCGCCCGCTGGTTAATCAGCTCCACCAGCTTGCGGTCAATTTCGTCAATTTTCTTGCGCCAATCAGCGATGTCCATGGCCTTTGGGAAACCTGGAGAATCCCAAAATACTAAGCGAATGTCAGCATTTTGTAATCAGGCACGGATGGCCGAAGTGCGCGTCCGCCCAACCGCCCCTTCCACCAGCCCAGCCACAAATTCCCGCACCGCCGCCGCTTCCCGGCCCGGGTTGCGCTCGATGGTGTGCACAATGGCGCTGCCCACCACCGCGGCGTCGGCGTATTCGCCCACCGCGGCAAACTGCTGCGGAGTGGAGATGCCAAACCCCACGGCGATCGGCAGTTTTGTGTGCTTGCGCAGGCGCCGCACCAGGTCGCGTGCATCCAGCGGTGGCTGGTCGCGCTCGCCGGTTACGCCAGTGCGCGACACCGCGTACACAAATCCCGTAGAAGCCTCTGCAATGCGCTTCAGTCGGTGGTCCGTGCTAGTGGGTGCAGCCAGAAAAATCGTGGCCAGATTGCGGGCGCGCATGGCCCGCAGGTACTCGCCGGCTTCCTCCACCGGAAGGTCGGTGACCAGGGCGCCGTCGAGGCCTGCCCCGGCGGCGACATCACAAAAGCGTTCCAGGCCAAACTGCAAAATCGGGTTCAGATAAGAAAAAATTATCATGCCCGCGGGCGTTTGCCGGCGAAGTTCGCCGGCCAGTTGGAGAACGTCGGCCAGGCTGGTTCCGTGCCGCAGCGCGCGCTCGCTCGCCCGCTGGATCACAGGGCCGTCGGCTACCGGATCGCTGAACGGCACACCCAGTTCCAGCACCTCGGCCCCGGCCTCCACGGCGGCCAGGGCTACCTCGCGCGTGATCGCTAGGTCGGGATCGCCGCAAGTCAGATAAGCGAGCAGCGCGGGACGGGCTGAAAAAGTTAGAGGCATTGCGGGATTGGTAATTTAGTAATTTGTAATTAGTAATTTGGTGCTCGCAAGCCATCGGCTTCAGAGACGCCTCAGGCTGACGCAAAATTACCAATTACAAATTACTCAATTAAAAATTCTTCAGGTTTTCCCGCAGGATACCCATGTCCTTGTCGCCTCGCCCGGAGATATTCACAATCACCACCTCGGAGCGTTTCATCCTGGGCGCCCGCCTGATGCACTCCGCCACCGCGTGCGCTGACTCCAGCGCCGGAATGATGCCTTCGGTGCGCGCCAGCAGCGAACAGGATTCCAGCGCCTCGCTGTCCGATGCGGAAACATATTCCGCGCGCCCGCTTTCCTTCAGCCAGGCATGCTCCGGACCCACCCCGGGGTAGTCCAGCCCGGCCGAAACCGAGTGCGTGGTAGCTATCTGCCCGGCCGAATCCTGCAGCACATATGAGTACGTTCCCTGCAGCACGCCCGGCGCGCCGCCATGAAACCGTGCTGCATGTTCTCCTAATTGCGTGCCTCGGCCGCCGGCCTCCACGCCGATCAGGCGCACGCTGCGATCGGGAATGAAGGCGCTGAAAATTCCGATCGCGTTCGAGCCGCCGCCCACGCAGGCGATTACCGCTGCCGGCAGCTTGCCCGCCTGCTGGCGAACCTGGGCTCGTGCCTCCCGCCCGATAACGGAATGGAAGTCGCGCACCATTTCCGGGTAGGGATGCGCGCCCAGCACGCTGCCCAGCAGGTAATGCGTGGTGCGCACATTGGTTACCCAGTCGCGCATGGCTTCGTTGATGGCGTCCTTGAGCGTGCGCGAGCCGGCGTCCACGCCCCGCACTTCCGCGCCCAGAAGGCGCATGCGAAAAACATTCAGCTCCTGCCGCCGGATGTCTTCCACACCCATATAAACCACGCACTGAAATCCGAACAGAGCACATACGGTGGCGGTGGCTACGCCGTGCTGGCCGGCGCCGGTCTCCGCGATCACCCGCTGCTTGCCCATGCGCCCCGTAAGCAGCGCCTGCCCCAGGCAGTTGTTGATCTTATGCGCGCCCGTATGCAGCAGGTCTTCGCGTTTCAGGTAGATCCTGGCGCCCCCGAGTTGTTCCGTGAGCCGGCGGGCGAAGAATAAGGGCGTGGGACGCCCCGCATAATGCCGCAGCAGATCGTTGAATTCTTCCTGGAATTTCCTGTCGCGCCGCGCCGCGCGGTAAACCTGCTCCAGTTCCTCCAGCGCCGCCATCAGCGTTTCTGGAACGTAACGGCCGCCAAACGGACCGAAACGGCCGGGAACTGACCCCTTCTCCGCTGCGATTCTGGGTTTCCTGCGCGAAATAGTGGAGGTGGCCATTTTATTCAGACGTAAATCTCATTTCTGGGTTACAGCATTCTCCGCGGGCGTCGCTGTCGCGGATGCCTCGGACGCGCGCACGGCGGCGATGAAGGCCCGCAATTTGGCTGGGTCCTTCTTCCCGGGAGCCTGCTCCACGCCCGAAACAACATCCACGCCCCAGGGCTGAAAGATTCGCATCGCCTTGGCGACATTGTCCGGATTGAGGCCGCCGGCAATAATCAGCGGAAACTTTTTCCCCAGCAAATGCGCCATGGGTGCGGCCTCCTGCCAGTCGAAGCTAGTGCCTGTGCCGCCACGTTTTGCGCCGACTCCCGAGTCCAGCAGCAGCGCGCTGAAAGTCTTCGCTGCGTCCTCCTGCATGGCCAGCGCCAGCCCTTTGCCCTTCCAGGCCCCTACTTCCTGCAAGGAGATGGCCTTTACGATTCGCAGCCGCTTTTTCTGCTGCAACTGACGTGCGTACCGGACATCCTCCTCGCCGTGCAATTGCACGCCGGTCAGGCCCGCGTTTTCGAGCGTGTCCAGCACCAGCTCCACGGATTGATTCACGAACACGCCGACCTTTTCTACCGAAGGCGGCAACGCGGCGATGATCCTGGCAGCATCGCGGGGGCTGATGCGCCGCGGGCTGGGCGCGAACACGAAGCCCAGCGCGTTGGCGCCTTCCTCAACCGACGCCAGCGCATCCTCCAGGTTTGTGGTGCCGCAAATCTTGATCCAGGTCATAAGAAGCAGTTGTCAGTTGCCGGTTGTCAGTGATTAGGTGCCCGATGCCAGTTGCCAGTAAAGGCAAAATCCCTTCCCTATGTCATCCCGAGCGAGCGCGACTGAGCGAACGCGAACGAATGCGAGTCGAGGGACCTTGCGTTTGTTCCAGAAGTTCCCGCAGCGCCTCTCCTGGCCGTGCCGCCTTCATCAGCGATTCGCCCACCAGAAACCCCTGATAGCCGGCTGCGCGCAGCTCCCGCACCTCCTCGGCCGAATGAATTCCGCTTTCGGCGATCGCGAGTACACCCGCAGAAAGGCGGCTGGCCAGGCGCAGCGGCGTCTGCAGATCCACCTCAAAGGTACGCAGGTTGCGGCTGTTCACGCCAATAATTTCGCACCCCGCCGTCATGGCGCGCTCCAGTTCGCCTTCATCGTGCACTTCACACAGCACGTCGAGCCCCACGCTGCTGGCGCCTTCATGAAGCCGGCGCAGCTCGGCATCCTCCAGCGCCGCCACGATTAAAAGAACAGCATCGGCGCAGCTTGCGCGCGACTCCAGCAACTGAAACTCATCCACAATAAAGTCCTTGCGCAGGCAAGGCACGGAGGCGTGCGCCGAAGCCAGCCGCAAATTCTCCAGCGAGCCCTGAAAGAATTCCTCATCGGTGAGCACCGAAAGCGCGCTCGCGCCCGCGGCGTGCAGCTCGGCGGCCAACTTCGCTGCGTCAAAGTCCGCCCGAATCGTTCCTCGTGAAGGCGATGCCTTCTTCAGTTCCGCAATTACTGCGATCCCCGAGCCGGCAGCCTGCCGCAGTTGTTTCCCGAATCCTCGCGGAGTGTGCTCCTCGGCCTGCAGCTCCAGTTGCCGCAAGTCGGCCTCTGCTTTGCTGCGAGCCACACGCCTCCGGGTGGCAGCCATAATGGAATCCAGCGTCGCGGGCATGGGAGATGGCCTCGATTATACGGTGCGCAGCCGCCTGAGCGCACTTGCTGCTGCGGTCTTGGCGCCGCCATGCCTGGCTTGAGAAAACCGCTGTCTGCCAGCCATCTACTTGCGTTTTACGTGCAGGTTCGGAGTAGAATTGCACCCACCAAAGCTGTTCGAGTGGAGTCCCCAGCCATGCGGTTTTTACAGGTTCTTCTGGCGGCGTCCGCCTGCTTTGTTCTTCATTCATCGGCCTGGCCGGAACCCAACTCCAACACCGCCGCCTTGAAGCCGGGCTCGCTGATAGAAATCCAGATTGACCACGATGTGCGCATGCATAAAGGCACCGCCGTGGCAGCCCACACCGTCTACCCTGTTTACATTGATAACCGGCTGCTTCTGCCCAAGGACACGGAAGTGCAGGGCAAAATAGTTCAATTGCGGCGCGCGCCGCGCAAGGTTCACTTCCAGGCGCTGGAGCACGCCGATTTCACCCCGCCGCACCAGGCGACTCTGCAGTTCACCTCCTTCCAACTGCCGGACGGCTCCAGTCTGCCTTTTCAGGCCGCAACCAGCGCCGGGGGCATTCGTGTTGTCCGCTTTGATACCACGCCAGCCGGCTTGCATCCTCCCTCCCTGCCCCGTCGCATGCTTTCCGATGCGATGGCCCGGGAGAAGGCCACGGTTTCCAGCTTTGCCGGGCTGCGCAGATGGGACCGCGCCAAGCGCTTTATCTTCTCCCAGCTTCCGCTCCACCCCGAGTACGTGGACCAGGGGTTGCAATACACTCTCAGTTTGTCGCACCCGCTGATTGTTCCCTTTGCGGAAGCGCCGCCTGTGCCGCTCACGAAGCCGGCCAGCAAGACCGGCGACCGGCTCAAGCATCCTGCCATCGTGAGCGCCAAATTACTCACCACTCTGACGTCCAGGAACTCGGTGCCGGGGACCAAGGTCACCGCCATCGTCACCCAGCCCTTGCTGAACGACAAGAACCAGGTCGAGGTTCCGCAGAACACGCTGCTGCTGGGCGAAGTCACCCAGGCCAAGCCCGCAGGCAAATGGGGAAAAGACGGCACGCTGCGTTTCGCCTTCCACCAGATGCAATTCCCTGCCGGGTACCGCCAACCGGTGCACGGTACAACTCAGGCAGTAATGGCTGACCAGCGTCAGAACCTGGGCATTGACGCAGAGGGCGGCGCTCAGCCTCAACCCAAAAGTGCGCTGGCCCCGATTGCGCTTTCCATGCTGGCCGCCCATGCGGCGGAAGATGACGAGGCGGTTGCCGGCGCGGCGGCCAGCAACGGCTTCGCTCTGCTGGGGCGGTTTGTCGCCATGGCGCCGGGCGCCCGCTACTTCGGCGCTGGCGTCGGGGCCTTTGCCGCGGGGCGCGCTATATATGAGCGTTTCATTGACCATGGAACTGACGTTTCGTTTCCAACAAACACTCGCATCGAGATTGCGGTTGATCCCATTCGCTCCCCGCTCATGCACCTGAGCGACAATAAAAAGTAAGCCCTCCCCGGCGCGACCCGGCGATGGTGACTTGTTCTCCCAGATGTGTCGCGCTGCTGCTGGTCGCCATCTGCGGGCCGTGCCGCGCGCAGGAGCACTCGGCTGCTTTGGCAGGCGGCGTTCGGGGCGATCATGCTGCCTTGTCCCAGGTGACAGTCAGGTTGCTCTCGGAAAATTCCAATCAGATCCTGGCCGCGACCGTAACCGCGGGTGATGGCAGCTTCGCCTTCGCCGGTCTTCCCTGCGGCTCTTACACCCTGGCCTTCTCGCGCGCCGGATGGGCACCGAGGAGCATCAGCCATCTCCTCCTGCGCTGCGACAGTACTGTGCAAGTGAAGGTGGCTCTATATCATCCCGCTGCGGAACCGCTCCGCCACCGCGCGCCCCCGGAAATCACTGATGAGTCCCCCGTGTGGGGCACACAATTCGGCCAGTTGCAGCTCGCAGACCTGCCCAACGCGCGCAACATCTGGTCGCTGCTGCAGACTCAGGAGCCCTCAACCGTAACCGATCGCATTGATGTTGGCGGACTGGAAACCGGCGAACCCGCCCTGTTTGCCGCCCAAGGAGCCTCGTGGACGGAGAACCAGTACCGCCTGAACGGCCTGAACGTCACCGATCCCTACCAGCCCGGTTTCCCCCTGCTCGATCCCAGCCTCGACGACCTCGCGCAATTCCAGGTGATCACGGCAGCAAAACCGGCCGCCGATGGTGACTCTGGCACGAATGTCGTGTTAGCTACGCCCGACCCGGTTCCGGCATGGCATGGCGGTGCACGACTTTTTTACTCCCCAGGCGCACTGCAGAGTGACAACTTCAATGCCCGCCTGGCTCGCTTTAATTTCCCGGGACCAGAACGCCTGAACCACCTCGAAGATGGCAGCGCGCAATTGGGAGGAAAACTGCCGCCGGCTCTGGCTTCCCTGCCCTTTTACGCGTCGTTTTCCACCCAGCAACTCGACAAGGCCCTGAGCGGATTTGCCGCGCCCATTCTGTTGCGAATTTACCGCGGCCTGGCCGATGTGACCGCATACTCGCGTGGATCGCAAAAGCTTGATCTCTTTTATTCCGGCCAGCATGTTTCCAATTCGCGCCAAGGCGCAGCTCTGAACGTGGGACCCAGCGCCACCACTCGTGGCAACCGCAACTTTCACCAATTTCAGGCGCGCTGGAGCAAAACCGCCGGCTCAGCGACGGTCTTTTCCGCCACCGGTGGGCTCGTCAACGCGGTGATTTCCTCGGCGATTCAAAACGGCGTGCAAGGTGTCAGCACGCTCGATCTGCCACAGATGACTCTCACCGGCTCAGCGCCGCTTTCGCACTCCGGCGTGCGCACCAGTTACCAGGGCAAGGTTCAGGCCCAAACGCTTCGCACCGGTCCCGCCGGAATGCACAGCCTTAGCCTGGGCGTGGATTGGCAGCGAAGCGACATTTCGAATAGCTGGTTCGCGATCCAAAACCTGCAAGCAATAACGGTCGAAGGTGTTGGCGCCGAAATCATCCGCTGGAACACACCCGCGCGCGCGCAGCAGCACTTGCAGAATGTCGCCGAATTCGTTCAGGATTTGTGGCGTCCCTCGCACTGGCTCAGCGTTTCTGCGGGTCTGCGAGTGGATACCTCCACCGGTCGCGCCCGGGGCAGTGCCTCGGCAATTAATTGGACAACTTTGCAGCCCCGCTTGGGCGTAGTCGTCCCCCTGGGGCCGCGCGGCCTGCGGCTGCAGGGCAACTGGGCGCGCTATGGTCACGTGCTGCAGGGGCGCTACCTGGATTTCGGCGATCCCGTCGCCTTGGGCGGGCAGGTATTTCGCTGGACAGACGCAAACGGCGATGGCCAGGTCCAACCGCAGGAAATCGGTCCGCTGCTGCGGGTGTTTGGCGGACCTCACTCGGCCCTGGCCTCAGGCATCTCCCGCCCGCATACGGACGAATTCAGTTTTGGCGCAGAGCAGGACCTGGGCGCCGGTATCGGCGCCGCCATTCGCTTTTTTCGCCGCGACGACCACCGCCTGCTCGCTCTCAAAAATGCCGGTGTCCCGTTTTCCGACTACGCGCCTGTGCTCTATCACGACCCCGGCAATGATGGAATTCTCGGCACGCCCGACGACCAGGTCCTGACTCTGTACAACCGGCTGCCCTCGGCTCTGGGCAAGGACTTCCTGGTCCTGGGCAATTACGGCTTCCACGCCAGCTACAAGGGCATGGAAGCGCGACTGAGCAAGCGCCTGTTCCAGCGTTGGGCCTTTGCCGCAAGCTTTACAGCGACGCGAACATTAGCCGCCACCAATCCCGGCAATTCGGTCTTTCAAGATGACACCGGCGTCATCGGAACGCTGAACACCGATCCCAACACGCTCATCTTTGCCCAGGGCCGCACCCACTTCGATCGTGCCTTTACTGGCAAGGTCAGCGGATACTACTCGGCGCCGTTCGGCCTCCACCTGGGCGTCGTGGCCGCCTACTACGACGGCTTGCCTTTCGGCCGCCTGCTCTTCATCAACGGCTTCAAGCAGGGGCCGTTCTTCGTGCGTGCCCAACCTGTCGGCCACCCGGGCGGTTTTCAAACGCAGCTCAACGCCACTCTTGACTGCCGCATCTCCCGCGATTTTCCCCTGCCGCGCGGCGTGCTTTCCGCATACCTTGACGTGTTCAACATTCTCAACGCCAACAGCAACACCCTGGAATCGGACCTTGGCGGCCCCGCCTTTCTCAGCCGCGTGCCCCTGACGGTGGAAGCACCGCGAACCGCCCGCGTGGGCCTGCAATGGACCTTCTGAATTCCCGCTCACCTCGACGCCACGCGATTTCTGGAACCAGCCGGGCACTTGCACATCTAAACTTAGGCATCGCCTCACCACTTAAATGACCATAGACCGGGAAGCAATCACACACGCCCACAGCCTGATCCGCCGGCACATACGCCGCACACCCATAGTTGAAGTCCAGGGCGCCGATTTCGGCCTCGACGGCGCGGACGTGGTGCTCAAGCTGGAATTGTTGCAGCACTCCGGCTCCTTCAAAGCGCGGGGCGCGTTTGCCAACCTTCTTATGCGGCCTGTGCCCCCGGCCGGCGTGGTGGCCGCTTCGGGCGGGAACCACGGCGCTGCGGTAGCCTTTGCCGCCAACAAACTCGGTGTTCCGGCCAGAATCTTTGTGCCTGTGGTCTCCTCGGCCGCCAAAATGGAGCGCATCCGCGGCTATGGCGCTGAGCTGGTGGTCACCGGCGAGCGCTACGCCGACGCCCTCGCGGCCAGCCAGCAATGGGCGGCTCAATCCGGCGCACTTACCATCCACGCCTACGATCAGCCCGAGACCCTGCTCGGCCAGGGCACGGTAGGATTGGAACTCGAACAACAATGCCCCGAGCTCGATGTCTTTCTGGTCGCGGTAGGCGGCGGCGGGCTCATCGGTGGCATCGCCGCCTGGTTTGGCGGCCGCACTCGCGTCATCGGCGTGGAACCGGCGGCCGCTCCTACGCTTTACCGCGCCCTGCAGGCTGGCCATCCAGTGGACGCCGAAGCTGGCGGAGTTGCCGCCGATTCCCTGGCCCCGCGGCGTGTGGGCGAACTCATGTTTCCCTTCGCCCAGAAATATGTGGAACAAGTTGTGCTGGTTTCTGACGAGGCTATCCTGCAGGCTCAGGCGGCATTGTGGAATGTGCTGCGGGTGGTCGCCGAACCTGGTGGAGCCGCAGCGCTGGCTGCTCTCCTCTCCGGCCAGTACAAGCCACAACCGGGCGAGCGCGTGGGCGTCCTCGTGTGTGGCGGCAACACCACTGCCGTCAACTTCGCCTCCGCATCCGCCAGCATGAAACTGGAACCCACCGCCGCGAAATGACTGTCCTTGGCGTGCCTTTTCCCTGGTATTTCTACGGACATTAGCGTCGAGCTCAGCCGCGTGATGGTTGTGAAATCGCTGTGTTTATGCCCATCAGTGAGTCTTCATCGCCCTTGGGCAGCACCGCGGGACCGCCTCTCCCTTACGGCCTCGACTACGAGGGCCGCGTCGCACCAGATGATGAGGGCCGGCGACAGCAACCAAGCCCACGTGATTGTCAGATAGTTAAAATCGAGGTAAAGAAAACCCGTTTTGACTGTATCGCGGAGCACGATGATTCCGAATGGGATAACTATGTAAGTCAGTAACGCAGCACCCACGTACAGCACCAATCGCCCCACCCGCGGCATAGGCCGCTGGATGGCGGCCCCAACAATCGGAAGAATCCCAAAAACCGACAACACACCAAAACTAACAAGAGCAATTCCGGAAACGCATCCTGTTGCCACCGCGAGCCAACGAAGCCGCGAAGAGAGGATTCGATTCTGATAATTAGCTGCTTCCGAGCCGTTCACGCTTAGCGCCAGACCCCAACCGACAAATGCTCGCGCGGCGTGGCGGAATCGGTCCTTGCCATGGCGCTTAGCTTACCGCGTCCGCGGGCAAAGATTGGATCTTTGCCAGCGGAGGATATTTGGGCCTGGTC
Source organism: Terriglobales bacterium (assembly GCA_035702725.1). Taxonomy (GTDB): domain Bacteria; phylum Acidobacteriota; class Terriglobia; order Terriglobales; family Acidobacteriaceae; genus JAICWP01. The sequence goes on from DASSQB010000690.1 coordinate 13,980, forward strand.
GAGCGGCGACGCATAGGCTCAGCGGTGTATACCCTCTAGATTATGTGGAAGAAAATCTTTGGCAGCCCTGAGCCTCAGTGCACGATGTCCCGTGCCGGACTCGGCTCTTCGGCTGCACCCGCTGCCGCCCCCGAAGCCTTCAGCCCGATTCCATAGCGCTTCAGCTTGCGATAGAGCGTGGCTCGGCTGATCCCCAGCAACTGTCCGGCCAGCGTCTTGTCTCCATTCACCCGCTCGAACACGCGCTCGATGGTCACCCGCTCGATGTCCTCCAGGTCGGTGGAATCAGTCGGCGGAGCAAACCCTTGTGCCAGGCAATCGCCGGAAGCTGAGAGCGACTGGATTCCCGGCGGCAGGTCGCCAACGTCAATCACCTGCTGATCGCCCAGGGCCACCGCCCGCTCAATGCAGTTTTCCAGTTCGCGCACATTGCCCGGCCAGTCGTAGGCACGCAGGCACTTCATGGCCGCCATGGTGACCTTGATGGGCTGCGTGGGCGCGTATCGGCTCAGGAACCACTGCGCCAACTCGGGGATGTCGCTGCGCCGATCGCGCAGCGGAGCCAAGTGCACCGTCACCACGTTAAGCCGGAAATACAGGTCCTTACGGAAGGTGCCCGCCTTGTATGCCGCTTCCAGGTCGCGATTGGTGGCCGCCATCACCCGTACATCCACCTTCGTTTTGTGGTTGCTGCCCACCGGCCGCACTTCTTTTTCCTGCAGCACGCGCAGCAGCTTGGCCTGCATTTCCAGCGGCAACTCGCCCACTTCGTCGAGGAAAATGGTGCCTCCGTCGGCCGCCTGAAACAGGCCTTCCTTGGAGCGCAGCGCCCCGGTGAACGCGCCCTTCTCATAACCAAACAGCTCGCTTTCGATCAGCGTGGGCACCAGCGAACCGCAGTCCACGGCTACAAAAGGCTTCTTGGCCAGGGCCCCGCGAAAGTGAATGGCGCGCGCCACCAGTTCCTTGCCCGTGCCGCTCTCGCCGCTGATCAACACCGGCGTGCGCGTGTCTTTCAGCCGGTCAATGAGCACC
>DASSQB010000691.1:0-2761 GCA_035702725.1 Terriglobales bacterium
AATCGAAAAGGTGGGCCCACTTTCAACCCCACTGTCAGTTAGAGATTGTCATGCTGAGCGCACCGAAGCACCTGCTTTTCGTCCGCTCCTGCTTCGGCCTTGATTATGCTAATTTGAGCGTTGTGTCCCTGCGCGAACTGATTCCGTCCGCTTTCGAGCCCGCCATGTCACGCGTTCCTGAAGGCTGGTTCGACATGGGCCACGCCTCGGGCCTTGATTGCGAGCGCCCGGTGCATCGCGTATGGGTGGATGCTTTCGAGCTGGCTTGCTGCCAGGTAACGAATGCAGACTATGAGCGTTTCCTCAGCACCCGCAAGTTGTCGCCGCCACCTTTCTGGCAAGACGGCAACTTCAATCACCCCCAGCAGCCGGTTGTGGCGGTCTCCTGGTTTGAGGCTCAGCAGTATTGCCAATGGCTCTCGGAAGTGAGCGGGCGCCGCTACCGCCTGCCTACGGAAGCGGAGTGGGAACGCGCCGCACGCGGCGGTGAGCAGGGCAAGCTGTTCCCCTGGGGTGATGAGCCGCCGCAATCCTTGCCTGCCTACTCCCGTCGCTGGCTTACAGGTCCTGAGTCCGTGGCGCGCTATGCTCCCAATGGATATGGCCTGTTCAACATGTGCGACAACGTCCACGAATGGTGCAGCGACTGGTTTGACCCTGCCTACTACCAGGTTTCACCGGAACGCAACCCGCAGGGCCCCGAAGCCGGCAAGCGCAAGTCTTCTCGCGGCGGCTCCTGGCGCCATCACATTAAGGTGTCGCGCTGCCACGCGCGTTCCAGCATTCCACCCGAGTTCCAGTACGCTGATTATGGCTTCCGCGTCGCTCGCGATTTGGAGTTGCTTTCGCTGGGTACTGGGTACTAGGTACTGACAACTCTCTCTTTCCTCACCGTCAGCTTCTCTATTAAGTCCTCGCGAACGCGATACCCCGTGCCCGGCTGATCGCAAACCTTGATGGTTCCCTGCGCCGACACGGTCACTTCGGGCTCAATGATGTCTTCTTTCCAGTAGCGTTTCGAAGCAGAAACGTCGCCCGGCAGGCTGAAATTGTTCAGCGTGGAAAGGGCGATGTTCTGCACCCGCCCTACGCCCGATTCCAGCATCCCACCGCACCACACCGGGATCTGGTGCAGCTGGCAAATGTCGTGTACCCGCACCGCCTCGCTGAAACCGCCGACTCGTCCCACTTTAATATTGATAATCCCACAGGCGCGCAGCTCCGCCGCCATCTCCGCATCTCTGGCGTTGCGGATGGATTCGTCCAGGCAGATACGGGTTTTCAGCTCTCGCTGCAGCCGCGCGTGCAGGTAGATATCGTCGTTCCACAGCGGCTGCTCGATCATCAGCAGCTTGAACTGGTCAAATCGTTTCAGGTGGCCGACGTCGTCCAGTGTGTAGGCGGAGTTGGCGTCGCAGCTCAGCAGGATTTCCGGCCACTTCTGCCGGATCCGCTCCAGCACCTTTACGTCCCAACCCGGCTTCACCTTCACCTTGATGCGCTGGTAGCCGGCTGCCAGCTCGGTGGCAATTTTCTCCAGCAACTGCTCCACGCTGTCCTGGATGCCGATGGAAACCCCGCAGGCAATTTCCCGCCGCGTGCCTCCCAGCAGCTTCCACAGCGGTTGGCTCCTCTCCCGCGCCTCCGCATCCCACAGCGCGTTTTCAATGGCTGCCTTGGCCATGCGGTGTCCACGCACGCGCCCAAACAACGCTACGCAGTCGCGCCCCGCCTCCAGGTTGCGTCCAATTACCGCCGGCGCCAGATATTTTTTCAGCGTCAGCCACGCGCTGTCTATCCACTCATCGCTGTAAAACGGGTCTTCGCCCGCCACGCATTCGCCCCAGGTGTCCAGCCCCTGGCAGTGCAAGGTCACCAGCAGGATACGGCGCTCGTAGGTGCGCCCGAAGCTGGTCTCGAAAAAATGGACCAGCGGCATGCGAATTTCGCGCAGTGTGATGGCTTCGATTTTCATAGAAGTAGTCAGGGCTCAGGCGTCAGGACTCAGCACACCGCCTAAGAGAAGGCGGTTTGACTGCCGACCCTGACCCCCGATTCCTGCCTTTGGGTGGCGCAGCGCTTTAGCGCTGCATCTTCGCCACCCTTTTCTTGATTTGTCATTCTGAGGCAGCGCGAACCGCGCTTGCGCGGCGAGCGCAACGAAGAACCTGCTTTTTACCGACTCCTAAGCCCTGACTCCTGACTACTGCTTTTCACCGTACGACCACTTCTCTTCCCATCGCCCCAGCAGAAACGTTCCATTGCCCTCGCCGTCGCGCTCGTACCCCAGCACCGCCAGGCCTTCGGCAAACGCCTTCAGGAACTGCTCCCGGTTCCGCGCCTGTATTTCCGCCGCATGCTTTCGCGTCGCCTCCGTCGCCTTCCACTCGTAAATCAAAGCCGGCACGGAAATCCGCCGCGCCACCTCGAACTCCGGCCGCTTGCCGGTTTGCAGGAAGATCTCCACTCGCTTCGACCGCAGCCACCACTCCGCCACCAGCCGGTCGGTAGGCAGGAATCCCTGCAGCGGCGACGAAGTAATTCCGTACTGGTTCAGGTTGTAGCGCCGCGCGACCGCCGCCAGCCGCTCTAAGTTGAGGTAGGCGTTCTTGATCTCCAACGGGTCAAAGGTCCACTCGATCAGCTCAAATCCACGCTGCAGCGCGTCCTCCCGCTGAAATAGCTTGATTTTCCTGCCTAGACCGCTGTTGCGGTGGCTCGTCAGCACCGCCAGCATGTGCGAATGCAGGTAAGGATGCCC
>DASSQB010000692.1:0-4096 GCA_035702725.1 Terriglobales bacterium
GGGCGGAGCAGCGCACCGCCTCCCGGAAGCGCTCCAGGTCGAATTTGCGGCCGCAGATGGATTCCAGCACCGGCACCAGTTCCTTGAGCTGACGCACTACATACTGAACGTCGGCGGGCGTGGGCTCGTTTTCGCGCAAAAAGGGAACGTCAATGGTGTGGAGGGGGGCCCCGGTGAAGGCGGCGACGTGCTCGAACCATTTGAGGTAGGTATTGCAGCCCACGAAGTTGCACAGCACCAGCGCCGGTTGCGGCAGGCGGGAGCCGGTGGGCGTCAGGCCTTTGAGATAGGCTCCGATATCCGCTTTCACGTAGGCGCAATTGTCGGCGGCATAGCCCAGGTCTTCAGCAGCGAGGATAGGCTCTAGCGACTGGTGGCGGATAGCCAACTGCAGGGCGTTAATCTCGGGATAAATGGGGACGGAGTCGAAGGCTTGCAGCAACTCGACGCAGTTACCGGAAATCATCAAGGAGACGGAGGGAGGCCTCCCGGTAGCCGCCGACTGCTCCAGCCGCTCGTACCAGTTGAGCATGAGCTGCTTTTGGCGCTGGTGAATCTGGCCACGGTATTCGTGTTTGGTGGGCATTCCTTTTAGCTCCAGCTTTTTGCTTAAGCACTCAGCGCGCTCAAGGATCAGCATTCAGCCCGTGATATTTGTTGCCCCTACGTCTCCTCTTCTCAGTTGCTCCTAAACTTCCCGGCTGAATGCTGACAGCTGAGTACTGAGTGCTGTCAAACAAACATCAACGACTCCACAAACGTTTCCACCTCGGTGCGCACGCGATCGAAAGTGAACATTTTCTCTTCAAATTCCAGTAGCAGGTGGGGAATGCCCAGGCTCTCCAACTCGCGCTTGAAGAGCACGTAGTCGAAGTAGGCAGGCTCGCAAAACTTGGCAATTAAGAAGATGACGGCGCCGGCTTGCGCCCGGCGAACCTTCTCTACCAGGCCGGACATGCGCGGCCGGGCAGGATCGTGGCGCACGGAAGAGTACACGGCACAGGCGGCATAGCTTTCCGCCAGGGCGAGCACAGGATCGCCTTCTGTGGGAACATCATCCGTGAACCAGCGGCGACCCAGCACGAAGTCATCGTCCACGATGTAGCAGCCCGCCTCCTCCATCAGGCGAATCAGTTCGCGCGGCGGCTGCTCGCAGAAAGCACCTTCCACTACCACGCGCAGCGAGTCGCGGACTTTGGAGGCCCGGGTGGGAAGGCTGGCCAGCACGTCACGCAGCATATTCGTGTGTTTGTCCACGGGCAGCAGGTTGCCAGCGCGCAGCAGAAGATAGAACTCGGAGGCGCGCAGCAGGTGCGGCTGCGCGAGGCGCAGGAGCGAGAGCTCCCGCAGCAGCACGCGGTTCTGGTTGTAGAGCGCAATAGAGTGCCGCAGTCGGTCCTCGCTGAAAACACCGCCGTTCATCCGCTCCAGATTGGCTATCAGCCGTCGATATTCGCTAGCCAGGAAGTCAACTGTGGCGGGCGTGGGCGAGTTCTGCGGCAGGTGAAGGAAATCGATGTAGCGGTCGGAAGCGTTGCGCTTGAGAACAAAACAGAGATTGCGCGCCGAATCGCAGATGGAGGAAAAGAGGAAGCCGTCGAATGGCTCCAGGCGGCCGGTGAGGCCCAATTCCATGGTGGTCTTTACGATGGAACATATGAAAGAGCCGAAACGGGCGTCGGCATGCTGAATATCGAGTTGGTCGCCGGCGCCGGTGAGGCCGACCGGCAACATGCCACAGGCGTGGATGATCTCGGCCGGAGCGTAGACCGGAAAGTAAGCAATGGCACGAGCGTTGGGGTGTTCCGACTTCCACTGGCGCACGGGGGTAAAGTTCAGGTCGGCGATGAGCTCTTCGCATGTATCGAACGTTCGTTCCATATTGCGTCCATAGAGAAAGGTCGCTTGCGCGGCCTATCTCTATTATCCCGCCATGGTCAGGCCGCCGTTTACGCTGATGACCTGGCCGGTAATATAGCCGGCGTCATCGGAAGCCAGAAAAGCGACCACGGGCGCGATTTCTGCCGGCTGACCCAGGCGCTTGAGCGGAATGGCACCGGTTACGGCACCCAGAATCTTGCCTCCAAACTCCTCGCTCTTGATTTCTTCCAGCAAGGGCGTGTCCACCAGGCCGGGGCAGACCACGTTCACGCGAATGCCGTCCCGGGCGTGCTCGCGGGCCAGGGTCTTGGAAAACGCCACTACCGCGGCTTTGGCGCCGGAGTAAACGGCCTCACCCAAGGAGCCGACGCGCGCCGAGTCGGAGCTGATGTTGACGATGGCGCCCCGGCCGCGCGTCTTCAGAAGGGGCAGCACCGCATAGCAGGAATTGAGCACGCCGCGGTAGTTGATTCCGATGATACGGTCCCACAGCTCGGGTGTGCTCTTAAGGAAGGGCAGGAGGCGGTCCCAACCGGCGTTGTTGACCAGCACATCCACTCCGCCGAGGCGCTCCACCGCCGCCTTAGCCGTGGCCTGCATGTCTTCCAGCCTGGCCACGTCTGCGCCCTGCGCCTCCACCCGACGGCCGGTTTCTTTCTGCAGGCGGCAGGCGGTGGCTTGGGCGTCCTCCTGGCGCAAATCCACGATGAGCACATCGGCGCCCTCCCTGGCCAGAGCACGGCTGATGGCGCCGCCGATACCACGGGCTCCTCCGGTGACCATCGCGACTTTGCCGCTTAAGTTCATCTCAATTACTTCGGACGCGGGCGCTCGCGCCACAAACTCGATCTATGCGTCGCCGAGGTTTGCGCTTGAAGCTGCTCCCGCGCCACAAAGCTCCCGCGCCGCCGGTCCTTCCAGCTTGAACAACCTCGCGGCGTTTTCATAAAGCAACTTGCGTTTGCTTTCGGGCTTGAGCCCGAGCTGATCAATCTGCTGCAGGCTTTCCTGCCAGGGCAAACCGTTGGTGCCCCACAAGCATCGGTCCTGGCCCAGGCGGCTGTTGAGGAACTGCAAAATAGGCGGAGAAAGATACTTGGGCATCCAGGCGTCCACGCCCAGCCACACGTTCTCCCACTTGTAGGAGACGGAAATCAGCTCCTCCACCCAGGGCCAGCCGGTGTGCGCGCCCACCAGTTTCAGATTCGGGAAGTCGCAAGCTACCCGGTCCAGGTACATAGGGCGGGCGCAATCGCTGGGCATCGCTTCCAGGACGTGCCCTACCTGCAGGGACACCGGCACATCCAATTCCACGCACTTGGCGTACAAGGGGTACATCTTCCGGTCGTGCAGCGGAATATCGAAGCCGTAGATGTGCACGTAAACGCCGCGAAAACCATGCTGCGTGACCGCAGTCTCAATTTCGCGCAGGCTCTCGCTGATGTGGAAGGGATCGTAGCCAGCAAGGCCGCTGAAGCGGTCAGGATACCTCTGGGTATATTGCAGCACCTCCTCCAGGCGGGTATCCATGTACATCCACTTGCGCCGGTAGGACCACATCTTGCACTGCGCGATGAACACCCTCTTCACGCCGGCTGCGTTCATGCTTGCCATCATGTTTTCAATGGAGGGAAACTGAGGCAGGCCGCCGATGGCCCGCTCCATGCGGCAGATGAGTTCGCCTTCCTTGGCCTGGTTCCAGCGGGCGATGAACTCCGGAGTAGCCACGTAGTACATGAAATCAATGGCCTGGAACGGAGTTGCGTGGGCTGCCATATGGTGTGGCAGCATACCGTCGCGCTGACACAAGGGTCGGTGATGCATATCACACATGCACGTGACGTCGTCGCAGCCAAAAGAAGAGTGCTGGAGCGGGTTGGTAGCCTGTGGAAAGAGCATTCCACCTGAGATAAGCCGTTCCGCGGTTCCATTGACCTCCGTCTACTTCCCTGCCCGTTAGGTCGGCGGGGACGGCTCGGGATTACTGCGGCTTCAAGCCGTACAGGGCAAAACGCGCAGTATCGTGGTAACCCATACGCGCGTAAATCGGGTAGCCCATGTCGCTGGCGTGGAGAATGGTCCGGGCCAAGCCGGTTCGCTTAGCGGCAACGCCCAACGAGTGACGCATCGTTCGGGGCTGTTCTGTACGAAATGGCAACGGGAACGTTGCCGTTCCGCGGCGAAAGCACAGGAGTGATCTTTGACTCGATCCTCA
>DASSQB010000693.1:0-3408 GCA_035702725.1 Terriglobales bacterium
GTCGAGGTGTTCTTCGGTTACGAAATCGGTGGAAGCGCCGCCGGGCAGCAGGCCACGGAAGCGCAGCCCCTCGCGCATGCCCCCGGCGTGCTCCTCCAGCAACTCACGCACGGTGGTGCCCATGGGCAGCTCCCACAGGCCCGGCCGCTTCACTTTGCCGCTGGCTCCATAGAGCTTGGTGCCGCCGTCTGCGGTGAGGCTAAGCTTCTTGAACCACTCCGCTCCGTTATTAATGATGTGCGGCAGGCAGCACAGCGTCTCCACGTTCTGCACGATGCTGGGCTTGCCGAACAGGCCGGAGACCTGAGGAAACGGCGGCTTGGTGCGCGGATTGGCCCGCTTTCCTTCCAGCGCGTTCAGCAGCCCGGTTTCCTCGCCGCACATGTAGCGTCCGGCGCTGGTGTGCAGGTACATCTCCAGGCTGTAGCCGGACCCGAAAATGTTTTTGCCCAGGTACCGCGCGTCATACGCCTCAGCCAGCGCTTTCTGCAGCCGCCGGGCGGACTCGATGTACTCCCCGCGCAGAAAAATGTAGGACACCTCCGCCTGAATCGCCCACGCGGCGATGCTCATGCCTTCAATCATTTGGTGCGGCGTGGCCTCCATCAGCAGCCGGTCTTTGAAGGTGCCCGGCTCCATCTCGTCGGCGTTGCAGATCAGGTACTTGGGGCGGGCAGCGTCCGGTCCCATGGGCACGAAACTCCACTTCATGCCGGTGGGAAATCCGGCGCCGCCGCGCCCGCGCAGCGTGGAATCCTTCACCGCCTGCTGCACTTCGCGCGGATCCATGCGCAGTGCCTTGCGCATTCCCTGGTACCCGCCAGCCGCCTCATAAGCGCGGCGGTCCAGCGCCTGACCATCGGGACGCACGTGTTGGGTGAGCGGTCTTTCCATCTCTATTTGTAGGTCTCCAGCGCCTGTTCGGCTTTCGCCGGGTCGAGGTCGCGGTGCAAATCTTCGTCCACCATCATGGCGGGCGCATGATCGCAGGTGCCCAGGCAGACGATGGGCAGCAGCGTGAATCGCCCATCCGCCGTGGTCTCGCCCAGCCGCACCCCCAGCTTGCTGCACAGGCGCTCGCGCAACTTCTCGTAGCCCATGATCCAGCAGCTCACGCTGTCGCACAGCAGCACCACGTGCCGACCCACCGGCTTGCGGTACAGCAGGTTGTAAAACGTAGCCACGCCATCCAGTTCATCCAGCGACATCTCCAGCAGCTGCGCTATGTCCTGCAGGCTCTCGTCGGAAATCCACCCGCGATGCCGCTGCACGATCTTCATGGCGTCAATGCAAACCGCGCGCTTGGTCGGGTAGTGCGCGAACTCGGCCTCGATCTCCCGTCTCTCTTCGGCGCTCAGCGGCAACTCTTCCTCCTCCCTATCGGTCCACGTCGGCCAGCACGTAATCCAGGCTGCCCAGAATGGCCAGCAGATCGGAAACGATCAGCCCGCGGCACAGCAGCGGCAGCACCTGCAGGTGCGGAAACGAAGGCGTGCGAATCCGCGTGCGGTAGGAAACCGTGCTGCCATCGCTCACCAGGTAGTAGCCGTTATTGCCCTTGGTGGCCTCAATGGCGCCCAGCGCCTCGCCCGGCGGAATCACCGGCCCCCAGCTCACGCTCAGGAAATGCGTGATCAGGGTTTCGATGTCGTGCATGGTGCGGTCCTTGATGGGCGGCGAAGCCAGCGGATTGTCGGACTTGTACGGCCCCTCCGGCATGTTCTTGACGCACTGCTCAATGATGCGCAGGCTCTGCCGCATCTCCTCCACACGCACATGCGCGCGCGCATAGCAATCCCCGGCCTGTGCGGTCGGAATGTCGAACTCAAACTGGTTGTAAACCGAGTACGGCTGCTTCTTCCGGAAGTCCCACTCCATGCCAGTGGCGCGCAGGTTGGGCCCGGTCACGCCCCACTCAATGGCTTCCTCCCGGGTCATCGCACCCACGCCAACCGTGCGTGCCTTAAAGATGCCGTTACCCATGATTTCGCGGTCGTATTCGCGCAGCTTGGGCGGAAAGTAGGCGATGAAATCGCGGAACATCTGCTCCCAGCCACGCGGCAGGTCCTGGGCTACGCCGCCAATGCGGAACCAGTTGGGATGCATGCGCGCGCCGCACACCGCTTCCACAATTCCTAAGGCGCGCTCACGGTCATTAAAGGTGTAGAACACGGGCGAGAGCTGGCCCACATCCTGCGCGAATGTCCCGTACCACACCAGATGGCTGATGATGCGGAACAATTCCGCCATCATCACCCGGATCACCTGCCCCCGCGGCGGCACCGGGATTCCCGCCAGCCGCTCCAGCGCGGTCAGGTAGGCGAAATTGTTCATCACGCCGCCCAGGTAATCCACGCGGTCGGTGTAGGGAATGTACGTGTGCCAGCTTTGGCGCTCGCCCATTTTCTCGGCGCCGCGATGGTGATAGCCGATGTCCGGCACCGCATCCACAATGAACTCGCCGTCCAGTTGCAACACCACACGCATTATTCCGTGCGTGCCGGGATGCTGCGGTCCCACGTTCAGGAAGATGAAGTCGGCGCCCTCACGGGTGCGCTGCATGCCCCATTCTTCCGGCTTAAATTGCAGCGCCTCCTGCTCCCGCTCTTCCTTCTGCTCATCCAGGTGATATGGGCCGATTTCGGTGCCGCGCGCGGGGTGGTCCTTGCGCAGCGGGTGCCCCTTCCAGGTCCAGGGCATGAGGATGCGCACCAGATGGGGATGGCCGACGAAAACCACGCCAAACATGTCCCAGGCCTCGCGCTCATACCAGTTGGCGGCGGGAAAGATGCCGGTAATACTCGGCAGCGACAGCTGCTCGGCGGAGAGCGGAACCTTGACCCGAATGTACTGGTTGCGGTCGAACGACAGCAGGTGATAAACCACCGTGAAGCTGCTCTCCGGCTGCCCGTCGCGGTGCGTGCGCACTCGTTCGTCAATGACGGTCAGGTCATACAGCATCTTGTACGGCTGGCCAATTTCAGTCTTTAGAAACGAAACAACTTCGCAGATTTTGTCCTTCTGCGTCCAGACGGTCGGAATGGAGTCGCGTGTTTCCTGCGGCGTTATCGCCGCCGGGCCGAACTTCTCCTGCAACTCATCAACCACGGTCGGGCTGGCAACCAGGGGCATCTTTCAGATTTCGTCGGAAGTTTTGAGGCTTGTGACCTTCCTTCTCTGCTCCATCTTCAGGTCGCGCATGGAAGGCATCGGCGTCCGCTCCACGCCCTGCGGCCCAATCGCCCAGGTCAGCGGCCGCCGCTCGCTGCCCACCGCTTTCTGCAGCAACACCAGTCCTTCCATGAAGGCGTCCGGGCGCGGCGGGCACCCGGGCACGTACACGTCCACGGGAAGAAACTTGTCCACGCCCTGCACCACGCTGTAAATGTCGTACATTCCGCCGGAGTT
>DASSQB010000694.1:0-6081 GCA_035702725.1 Terriglobales bacterium
CAGGATGACTAGCGGCGCATAGGCGTCGAGATACACCGGTCCCATCCAGCGCAAGATGAACGGCCGTCCCCAGGCGATGAGGCCGAAGCCCAGGAAGGTGGCGACGCAAATCGAAATCTTGGTAGCGAAGTAGAAGATTGCGCGCATGCCCTCGATGTTGCCTGCTCCGTACAGCCGGCTGAGGAGGGGCGCAAACACGCCGGTCACAGCCACGGTGAGAACGATGAATTGCTGGGCCAGGATGCCGGCAATGCGGTAGTGGGTGACTGCGGCCAGGCCCACAAACATGGAGACAACTATGGGATCGGCCTGGAAGCGGAGGCGGTCAGAAAGCTGGCCGGCAAAGGAGAAGACGCTGTAAGAAGCCAGGCTGCGGGTTACGCCGGCGCCGGGCGCGCTCAGCCGCAGGCGCAGCCAGGGATACTTCCTGACCGTAAGCCCAGCCTGCAGCAGCATGGCGGTGAAGCCGCCGGCAAAAGTCGCCCACGCCATGGCCACCAGGCCGTATCCCAGGAGAAGAACAGAGAGGATCAGGCAGGTGCGCAGGGCGAGGGCGATGCGGAACAATTCCAGTGGTATTTGCAGTGCTCGCAGCGCTCGGCGCAGGCGCAGTTCATGCTGGGGAAAATGTGTTCTGACGCCTCCGGCACCGGCCAGGATCCCTTTGCTGCCTACACCTGGCTATTGCGGTCGGAGAGAGGGGCAACAGAACTGATCAGCAAGTGTCGAGCTATCCGGGAACTGCTTGAGAGTCACCTTACTCCAGAACAGCGCAAGCAGGCTGAAACCCGCGCGGCCCGGCCGTGGCCCATGCGCTTTCACCCCGCGCCTTCTCATGCCGCCCCGCGGCCGGATCGAAGGCCGCGCTTGGCGCTGCCGAACAAGCACTCCTAGCCGGGAAGTCTCCTGTCGAAGGCACACTAGGCAAAGTGCGCGTAGAGCACCATCCTGAACAGAAACAGGAGAACAGCAACAACCCCCAAGCCGCACCGAGGCGCTTTGGCGCCGGGCAATAGCTGATGAGACAATACATTTCCTGCCGGGTTAACCTGGTATTTCCCAATTGGAACAGGAGGTTCTGATGCCACCTACTCGCGCCAACGGCAAGATCTGCTACGTGGAGATGCCCGCAACCGACATTGCGCGCTCTGCCGATTTCTACAAAGCGGTGTTTGGCTGGAACATCCGCCAGCGCGGCGATGGCGCCACGGCCTTCGACGACGGCGTGGGCGAGGTGAGCGGCGCCTGGGTGCGGGGGCGTCCGAATTCGGCGAAACCCGGGCTGCTGATTTACATCATGGTGGACAGCGTGGAGGCGACCATCAAGAAGATAATGGCAGCCGGCGGAAAAATCGTGCAGCCGCTGGGCGCGGACGCGCCAGAGATCACCGCCCGCTTCGCCGACCCCGCGGGAAACGTTCTGGGGCTGTACCAGGAGCCCAAGCAGGCAGGGTGATGAACGACGGGCCCAGCCGGTGCGAATGGCTGTGAGTGGAAAAGCACGCCAGGCGTGGATTAGATGTCGCGAAATTCCCTTCCGCAGAAGCGAGGTGCTTGCTAGTCGTCCCCGCGGGACGATGTGAAAGTAGCCCGCCAGTTTACTGGCGGGGCAGCCCGGTTTTCAGGAGGCAAGTCTTGTTAGGGACGACTGAATTCTTCCCTGAAACAAACATTTCCGCTCTGTAAAAACAATATCGGGGACAGAGTGCGCTGTGTTCAGCCGTCCCTGACGGGACTCTTAATCAGTTTCGCCGGCATACCCGCCAGTAAACTGGCGGGCTACTCTCTTCCGGTCTCTACGAGACCGGCAGCGTGGATTGCCTGGCCCCAGTATGCTAATTTTTCAGAACAGAAACAAACAGGCACCGCAGGCTGGCTGTATCGTAATGTGTGGCCGGCATTTTGCTGGTGAGGTTCGTATCAGGGCATGACTTCAGTCGTGCCGCAGAGGGTTCTTAGAGAACCCGGCTTCAGCCGCTGTGCAACCGCGATTCGCGGAGTACGGCGCCGCCGCGCTACTGCGCCACTTCGTTTCTGGCGCGCGACCACATTTCCTCGAAGGCCTGCTGGAAGGCGTGTACCTGCGCCGGGTCAGTGGTGAAGTGCGCGTTGTTGTCCTGCTGCTTCAGGCCCGAGGGCGACCAGTTGGCGCTGCCATCGCGCAGCAGTTTGCCATCCACCACGTAGGCCTTCAGGTGCATCAGGTTGTGCTCGTTGGAATCTTTCACCCGCACCTGAACGTTAGGCTGGCGGTGAAACATGTCGCTGAGGGAGCGCTGGTGATGCAAGTCCGCGTTGCGCTGCTCCTCCTGGAATTGCGAGCGGTCGCGATAGATGCGCACCTTTACCCCGCGGTGCGCGGCCTCGATAACGGCATCGGCCAGGTAACGGTCAGTAAAGGAATACATGGCGATGTCAAGAGTGTGGCGCGCCTGGCCGATCTGCTCCAGGTCAAGCTGCTCGAGGTTTTCCGCGGGCGCGAAGTGATTGCCGGCCTGGGTTTCGGCCGCCATGGCCGGCTGGGGAGCGCGGTCCAGCGCCGGCTGGTACTGGTAAAAGGCGGTGGCCGCCAGGGCCAGCAGGGCGATGTAGACGATTCGGCGCATCAGGCAGTTTTCTGCTCCAGCCGTTCTTTTATGCGAAAGGCGGGCAAACGGCAATATCCCGGGGGTACAGAGACGCTTGCGTTACGGGCGGCGGACAAAGTGCTCCCAACCCCTGGCCGGCAGGCCACGCTCCTTGCCGCCCTCCACCAGCACAGCCTTTTTCCGGCGCGTAATTTCGCCGATGCAGGTGACGGGCACGCCCGCTATCCGGGCAGGAACCTCGCCTCTGGCGGCAAAGAGCAGCTCGTAGTCTTCACCGCCGTGCAGGGCGAAGCGCAGGTTAGCCGGGCCTCCGGCAATGGGCAGCTTTTCCGCATAAATGCGTGCTCCCACGCCGCTTTCGTCGCACAGATGGTGCAGGTCGGTGGAGAGGCCATCGCTCAGGTCAATCATGGCGGTGGCCAGCTTTCCTTCCCGCAGGGCGCGGCCCAGCGCCAGGCGTGGCGTGGGAAAGAAGTGGGCAGGGTAGCGACGCGGCTGAAGCTTCTCAAGGGAACCCCTCAGCAAGCGCTCCAGCAGCAGCGCGGAGCCGCCCAGTTCGCCGGTAACGTAGAGGAAATCCCCGGGGCGGGCGCCCGAGCGCAGCACCGCGGTGCCTTTTGGCACCGAGCCCACCACGACGATATCGGCCAGCACGCCCGCAGGGGATTCCGCGGTGTCGCCCCCAGCTAGGGGCACCCCATATTTTTTGGCCAGAGTCAGGAAGCCGCGCAGGAAGCCATCTACCCACCGCTGCGGCAGGTTGGCGGGCAAGGCTAGGGAAAGAAAGGCCGCCAGCGGCTCGCCGCCCATGGCGGCAATGTCGCTCAGGCCGCGAGCCAGGCAGCGGTGGCCCACCGATTCCGGCGGGTGCCATTTTCGCCGGAAATGCACCCCCTCCAGACTGAAATCGGTGGTAACCAATAGCTGGTGACTATGGGGCACTTGAAGCACGGCACAGTCGTCGCCAATCCCCCTAAACAGGGCGGCAACCCCGGGGCGAATACTTGCCGTCAGACTAATGTCACTTCGCCTGAATCCTGGGACAGGCCTGTAAGTCCGTGCCTGACGGGCAATTCGCTCGATAAGTGCTTTCTCGGGCAAGGGCACGCCCCACAACTATAACAAGCCGCCGGAAGGTAACCTGCGGATGGCCCAGTGGTACAAGAACTTAGAAGCAAGAAAAAAGGTCACCCCGGTAATGGGGCCTAAGGCGTTTACCTCGTTGACAGGGGAGAATCTACTTTGTTACGGTGACTCAGTTGTTTCCCCTTGGCTGCGGTCTGAAAGGCGGAAGTTGTTGTGGTTGTAGGGCCTTGGCCGCAAACAAACGAACCGACGGGCCTTAGCCGGTTCAGCCGGATCATAGCGGCTACGTCATCAGGCCTCTCCCCCTTTGAAGAGGAAGGCGTACCAGGATCCGACAGGGGCTTTTGAACCAACGGCGGCCCGTTTTAGAGCAGTTATATCCGGTGCCGTAGACGCCTAAGCGCATATAGGAGAACTATTGCGTAAACGTTTCTACATACTTTTTGTTGCCCGGGATGCCGAGGGGCAGCTGCACAAAGTGCAGATTCCGGTCTATTACCTGTACGTCCTGGTAATCGGGGCGGCTATTGGCCTGCTTAGCGTCACCGGCATCATCGGCTCCTATACGCGCATGCTCAGCCAGGTTTCTCGCTTCAACCAGCTGAAGGATGAGACCGAATCCCTGCGGGCGCGCTACTCCAAGCTGGAGCAGTCGGAACGCGAAAAAGATTTGCAGGTGGCTTCGCTGGGCTCGCTGGCCAGCGAAGTTTCCGCGCTATACGGCCTGAAGCCTGATCCCATTCTTACCAGCAGCCCGGCCGGGAGTTTTGAAGATCAGCAGGTGGGCGTTTCCATGGACCAGTTGCACGCGCTGCGCAGCTCCGCGCTGAGCGGGGCCACCATGATCGCCATCGGAATGAACATCAGCCACCCGGTGAGCATGAACGACTGGATCCGCGCCTCTGCGGCGCCGGCTCTGTGGCCGGTGATGGGACGCATTACCAGCTCGTTCGGGGAACGCATTGATCCGTTCAACGGGGAAGGCGCCTTCCACCGTGGCGTGGATATTTCCTGCGAGTATGGCGAGCCGGTGATCGCGCCGGCCGACGGCGAGGTGGCTTTCGCCGACTTCATGAATGGTTATGGCCGCGCCATCATGCTTGAGCACGGGCATGGTTTGAGCACGCTTTATGGCCACCTTTCCAGCTTTGCAGTAGTGGCCGGGCAACAAGTGCACCGCGGCGACGTCATCGGCTACATCGGCGACAGCGGCCGCAGCACCGGCCCCCACCTGCACTACGAAGTGCGCATCAACGATGTGCCGGTGAATCCCTACAAATACCTGCGCATCACCGTAGCCCGTGATTTCGGCATAGAGCACGGGTCGTAAGAGCGGTTCTCGGTTCCCAGTTTTGGGCGAGTGCCCTATCCTGCTAATCCCCTTCCATAGTTTTCCAAATCAAAAACGCAAAACTGTGCAATATACGTGAGGGTTGCAGAAACCGACCCAAACCGTCGCAACTGAGAACTGAGAACCGGGAACCGAGAACTGTTCTAGCGGCGGCGCTTTTTCTTGGCCGGTGGAGCAGGCTGAGGCGCAGGTGTTGGCTGGGGCTCAGGGGCGACTACTTCCGGAGGGGGTTCCGCAAATACCTTCTTGATGAAATCCAGCGGCACGACGGCGGTCAGAGTCACGCGCTCTTTGTCCTGCACAATCTTCAAGCTGTCGAAAAAAGTTTTCACATCCTTGTCGCCCGGCCCAGCGGAGGCGATGGTGGGTTGCAGCCCGTGAAAGATGGTGAGCAGCGCGCCCAGCTTTTCCGCCATCAGCGAGGCCCGCGGCTCCTGCTGGAAGAAGGCATCGGCGCGAATGTGGATGGCGCGCAGAAAACGCACCGACGCCACCAGCACCGAGCCGCTCAGCAGCTGGCGGTAGTCTTGGGGCAGCAGCGCGTCAGTCACCTGCCCGCCCGGCAGTTGCGCAGGATTGCTCACGATGGCCCAGGCCAGGCTGCCAAAGGGCAGGCGCCGGTAGTAGCGGCGCAACAAGGCTGGACCGCCAAACGGGGACGCCAGCTTGCGCGAGCGGTCAATAATGCCGCGAATGATCTGGGGGTCGTCGGAATTGGAAACCACCACCGTGCCCACCGACAGCATGGCCACGCGCACGGTGCGGCCTTCCAGGGGAATATCGAAAATCTGCACCCCGCGGTAGTCATTCACGGAATGCGCCAGCTTGCTCAAATAGGCGCCAACGCGGCTTGAGTTCCAGCGCCCGGTAAACACCTCGGTGAACCGCATCTCTGTGCCAGGAGCGGCAGGCGTGCCCGGGTAATGCACGGCAAAGGCGGCTTCATCCAGGTCGCGTTCGAACTGAAAGCCTGTCTCTTTGATGAATTCGTCGTATTCGGGCTCGTGGGGCACAGCCGGCACCTGCCCCAGGCGGTCCAGGCGGCGCACCCACTTC
>DASSQB010000695.1:0-2315 GCA_035702725.1 Terriglobales bacterium
CTTCCTCTTCTGGAATGCGCGCAACGACTATGGCAAGCCGCTGGTGGCCATGTCAGAGATGAGGACCCAGCCGGGGCGGTACTTCCGGGGAGATGAGCTGCCGGGAGTTGCTACCGCCAAGACGGCGGCCGCAAGCGCGCCGGTGCCGCTCCTGGTGCCGGCTTCCGCGCAGTAATTCGTAGATACTTGTGTGGGGGCGGGGCTTCGCCCCGCCCTGCACGGGGCAGAGCCCCGTGCCCACACAGTTTGTGACAAAGCGCCCAGTCCTGTACGCCAGCCGACAGTCTTGTTGGGTTTGAGCGACAGATCCTTCACAGAAGATAACTTTTTGCATATCACTTCCGGAGTTACAGTTCCATCCCTCGGTTATAATTGCCTGTACTTGAGCGTGGACGCGCTTACCTGCGACCCGCGCCCTCCTCCGGTACACCCGCTGAAATTGAAGACGTAAAAGTTAGGCACCAGGGCTGCCGAACAACATCTAAGGAGTGCTCATGGCCATCAAGAAGACCGCGAAGATCTGGCACAACGGAAAACTCATTGCCTGGGACGACGCCAAGCTGCATGTAATGGCGCACGTAGTGAATTACGGCTCCTCCGTATTTGAAGGTATCCGCTGCTACGCGCTTCCCAACGGCCCCGCCATCTTCCGGGCTCATGAACACGCCCAGCGCCTGCTGGACTCGGCCAAGATTTACCGCATTGACGTGGACTACAGCCGCGACGACCTGGTGGCGGCCATGCAGGAGTTAGTGAAGGCCAACCAGGTGTGGCCTTGCTATCTGCGGCCTATCATCCTGCGCGGTTACAGCGAAGCCGGCGTCAACCCCTTCAATTCGCCCACCGAGGTGTACATCGTCAACTACGAATGGGGCAAATACCTGGGCAGCGACATCGAGCAGGGCGTGGACGTGTGCGTCTCCTCCTGGACGCGCATTGCGCCTAACACGCTGCCGGCCATGGCCAAGTCGGGCGCGAATTACATGAACTCGCAGCTGATCAAGATGGAAGCCATCATGAACGGCTACGTGGAAGGGATCGCGCTCGACACCAACGGTTTTGTGAGCGAAGGCTCGGGCGAAAACCTGTTTGTGGTGCGCCAGGGCACGCTGATGACGGCGCCGCTGGGCAACTCGGTGCTGCCCGGCATCACGCGCGATTCCGTGATCCGGCTGGCGCGCGACCTGGGAATCCCGGTGGTGGAACAGATGATCCCGCGGGAAATGCTCTACATCGCCGACGAGGTGTTCTTCACCGGCACCGCGGCGGAAATCACGCCCGTGCGCTCGGTGGACAAGATCAGCGTGGGCAAGGGGACCATGGGCGACATCACGCGCAAAATCGCGAACCAATTCTATGGCATGCTGCGCGGCGAAGTAGCCGACCGCTTCCACTGGTTGACCGCGGTGCCGGTGGGAAGCAAGCAGCCGGTGAGCGTGTAGCAGCTAGCTGGCTGGCGAACTTACTGGCTATCTAGCCGTTTTGTTCCGAGTCAGGCAGCTTTCCTCGGGTTCTGTTTGTACTGTGAAGGGGCGTGCTCTATTGGTCCCTCCGAATCACAAACCTCAGCAAGCGAAATCGCAGCCGCAACCACAAAGGAGGTTTTTATGGCAGTTCCGCAACTCTCTCTCACCAAAGATTTCGTGCTCGGCTTCCGTGACGTGAATGCAATGGGTATTGCCCGGGAAATGGAAACCACGAAAAAAGTGTTAGCTGCTATTCCTGAGACCCGCAGCCGGGAATACCGCCCCGACCCTAAGGCGCGTACAGCCTTTGAGCTGGCCTGGCACATCGTCTCTACTGAAGTGCAGATGCTGGATGAGATCGCTGACGCCAAGTTCAACATGGAGCCGCGTTTCCAGGAGCCAAAGACGGTGAGTGAAATGCTGACCTGGTACGAGAGCAATCTGCCCCGCGCCCTGGCCCGAGTACGCGCTCTCGATGAAAAGCATCTGAGCAAGCCGGTGGATTTCTACGGCGCGTTCAACTACCCCGCAGTCTTTTACCTCAATTTTGTAACCAGCCACAGCATCCATCACCGTGGCCAGCTCGCCACCTACCTTCGTCCCATGGGCTCCAAGGTGCCGTCCATCTACGGCGGCAGCGCGGACGAGGAGTGGAAAGCCGCGTAAGACCTTTCACCACAAAGGACACGAAGGAAACACAAAGGGAAAAGGGCCACTCTCTCGAGGGTGGCCCTTTAGTTTGCCCAGAGGCCATATGCCGAGTCTCGAATCGGGTCCGACTTGATCTGGAATTTCCTTCGTGTACTTCGTGTCCTGTGGTGGGCCTTTCGGACGTTACTTACGTCACCT
>DASSQB010000696.1:0-7244 GCA_035702725.1 Terriglobales bacterium
GGATGGCGGGGTCTTTGGTTTTGCCGATCCATGCCACTTTGATTCTCATACTTCCGATTTAACCACAGACCACTTTTTCCACCACAGAGGACACCGAGAGCGCAGAGGAAACCATATTTTTTATTCTGCCTGATTTTGGCGCTAATCCAGTACCTCCCAGAGGAATGACTAGATCCCAGCAAATGAACTCCACATTTAATCGTTTTCTTCTGTGAACTCTGTGTCCTCTGTGGTTGAAAACTACTTCTCAGCGGAGGCGAGAACCACGTCGGCAGTGAAGTTGACCTGCTTGCCGTCGTAGTGGCGGCGGACAGAAGCGATTACTTCAGCGTTCACCTGCTCGGCCTTATCCGGCGGGATGCTGGCGAGGAGCGGACGAAACGGCACGGTGACCTCGCGGAAATACTCCCACACCTCTTCTGGCGGGCCAGGCCAGCTCCAAGGCACAGTCACAGTGCGTTCCTCTATTCGTGTGAAGCCTGCCTGCTTCAGGGCAGCCGTCAACGAGCCTGGCTGCGAAAAGCGGAACATGTTGAGTGTGTCCGGCTGCAGCGTGGAAGCGGTAACGTGCCGCCGCACGATAGCGATGGTGGTAAGAAAATAGGGCTGCTCGAAGGGGCCCCAGGCCAGCAGAGCTAACCGTCCGCGCGGGCGCAGGACACGGCGGGCTTCGCCCAGGGCACGGGCGATGTCATCGAAGAACATTACGCCGAAGCGGCTGGTGACGAGATCAAAGCTCTCGGACGAAAAAGGCAGAGCATGAGCATCGGCCTGGCGGAACTCGACACTGTCTAGCCTCCGCTGCCGGGTGCGGTCACGCGCGACTTCCAGCAATTCCACATTGATATCAATGCCAACGGCTCGGCCCTGCGGGCCGACCTGAGAGGCCAGGCTGATGGCGGGCTCCCCTGTGCCGCAAGCTAAGTCGAGCACCTGCATGCCCGGCCGGGCTGCAGCGAGTTGAACGATGGCCTGAGTGACGCCGGTGCCCATGGCTGCAGATTGGCGGCGCCATTTCTGCGAGGCGGCCACGCGAAAAGCGGAACCCCAGGAAGCAGACTCAGAGCTCATGTGCTCGTCATTTAACCACAGAGGACACAGTGGTCACAGAGGGAACAACTTCCAAATGCAATTCGGAGCTTCTGGCAGCCGGATTGACGCGTGCCGCTGGAATCGCACAAAAATCATCTATGTCAGAATTTCCTTTGGTTTCCTCTGTGCTCTCGGTGTCCTCCGTGGCTAAAAACCCCGGAGCGTCAGCATCTCACGGCCGGGTGACCACCTGATCGGGGGAGGAAGGTAGCACAAAATTTACGCCGCGTTCCTCGTTGGCCTGCAAAGTGGCGGGCAGGTCAAGGTCGGCGAGCAGAACCTTCTGCGTCCAGTATCCGTTCGTCCAGTAGGAACCCGAGGCGTAAAGCGTGGGACCAATGATGGAGTAACTGGAAACCTCCTGGCGGCGTCCATCGCGAAACACCAGCACGGCGGGAGGGAGCCCGGCATGCCGTTGCGCAGCCAATGGCTGAGCAGGGCCGGCAGCCGCTAGAGGTGGATTGACGTCGTTACCGGTCAAGCGCACAAAACGATCGCCCTGCAGCTCGATGAGCAGGGGATTTGCCGGTTTCACTTCCTGAACGGGCGCGGCCTGCTGCACAACGACAGGGGCCGGTTGCTGAACCACAACCTGGTCACCGGTGCCGGAGTAGCCGTCATCCCACCAGAAAGCATTGCTCCAGAACGGAGAGAAGAAGCGGTTGTTGTGAAAACCATGATGACGGAAGCCGCCCACAATACCGGGCCGAACCTGCGTGAAGCGGACGCCGTGGCCGGTACCGACTCCGCCGTGACCAACAGGACCGCCCATGTGGGAACCACCAGCGACGCCCATGCCACCTCTGGGAAGCTGCGCCAACAGCACGGGCGTTGCTCCCAAAACTACAAGGATTAATGCAGAACGCAAAGCGTGTGTCATGGTCGTGCCTCGGAAGATGAGGCGGGCAAAGTGAAATCAACCCCACGGTCATCATTGGTCTTCACCGTGGCTGGAAGGTCGAGCTGCGAGAGCGGGACCTTGCGCGCGTGCCCCGGGGTGAAGTCGTATAAGAAGTCGCCCACGATGGCGTAGTTCTGAACTTCCAGTTGGTGGCCGTCGCGGAACACGAGCACATTGGGCTCCTGAGGCTGCGCCGGCTGGCTGCTGGCCGAATCGGGCTGGGCCGGGGAAGCGTCGGGCGCTGCCGGTTCCGGCTCTTCTGATGACGGCGTCGCAGCGATGCTATCGCCGGCACTCACGTCACCTGGTGTGCGGCGCTCAAACACTGTAGGACCTTGGACGACGGGCGGGTCGTCTCTTTCCTCATCGGCCTGATCGGGCGATGCCTGGTACATCGAGTATGGATCCACCACAACGGGGTAAGGCACGTACACCGGGTAAGCGCCACCTGCGAAACCATCGTGATGATGACGGTGGTGATGGAAGCCGTTGCCGGAAACGTTATTCGTGCCCGGAACGGGCAACAAGGGCGGCACGCCAATGGGAGTGGGAGTGGGAAACGCTGGGGCCGGGGCAGGCGAAACGCCGATGGGAGTGGGCATCACGCCCGCGTGTCCCTGCGGTGCGGGCGCAACCGTGGCCGATCTGGCGGTGTGGTGTTGGCCCTCAGGAGCAGGCATCCCTCGTACCTGAGCGCGGGAAAGCGGCGCCAGAAGCGCCATTCCCAGCAGGACTACCGCCGGAGTCATCAGCCGCCGCATGGCTAAATCATACCCCTTATTGGGATGCATGGAAGTCCGTCTCGACGCGCCTTTATTCCCCCAACCCGAGGCGCGGAAAGAAGTCGTGCGTTTTGTAAAGGGTAGGTCTCGACAGAAAAGTGAGAACTAAAATGTCACCCTGGACCGGTTCATGACTCTAACCGCCTGAGAGTTGACATATACCTATATGGGAATATAAAATGCACGAATCGTGCCCCGAGCGGCGACCACCTCGGATGCCTTCAACGCGGTAGCAGAGCCGCGGAGACGTCAGATTCTCGAGTTTCTGGCCACGCACGAGAGGCCGGTCAGCGAAATCGTGGCCGGCCTCGGCCTGGAGCAACCGTCGGTGTCGAAACATCTGCGAGTGCTGCGCAATGTTGGGCTGGTAAGGGTACGGCGCCACGGCAGGCACAAGCTTTATCACACGAATGCGGAAGCTATCCGGCCGCTGTATGAGTGGACCAGGACGTTCGAACGTTACTGGACGCATCAGTTAGGCCGCATCAAGGAACGCGCGGAAGCAAGATAGCGGACATGCGACCAATCTCGGGCATACGGACGCAAGGAGGAAAGCATGGTTTCGACAGCATTGAGTCTTGAAAGCTTGTCGCTCGTGGTGACGCAGGAAATCCAGGTGAAGGCCACCCTGGAAAAGACGTTTGCGGCGCTGCTGGAACAAATCGGGCCAGAGAACGACACCCCTGATGGCAGGAAGATGCCCATGAAAATCGAGCCCTGGCCGGGAGGGCGATGGTACCGCGATCTGGGCGACAACAACGGTCATCTGTGGGGGCACGTGCAGGCGATCAAGCGGCCGACGCTGCTGGAGATTACCGGGCCGCTGTTCATGTCCTATGCGGTGACTTCGAATGTGCAGTACCGGCTGAGCGAAGAGCAGGGTGGAACCCTGATCCGGTTTCACCACAAGGCCTTGGGGATGATCGCCGATGAGCATCGGCGCGGGGTAACCCAGGGCTGGACGCACATTCTTTCGCGCATTCGCGCTCGGGCCGAAGGCGGTTCACGGTAAACGGAGAGATTTATGTGCCCGGAGTGCCTGGTAAGTGCCGGATGGATTGTGGGCGGCGCTTTGTCGAGCTGCGGCGTGACGGCGCTGCTGGCGGGATTTGTTCGCACTACACGAGTTCCAGCTTTGCAGCAGGAAAGGAGAAGCAGGTATGGCAACAGCGATAAGCGGGAGACCAGCAGACAAGGTGGTTCCACGAGAGGAGTGGGTGGCAGCGCGCAAGGAGCTGCTGAAGAAGGAGAAGGAGTTCACGCGCCTGCGCGATGAGCTGAGCCGGAAGCGTCGGGAGCTGCCCTGGGAGAAGGTCGAGGAGCAGTACGTCTTCGACGGCCCCAACGGGAAAGAGACGCTCGCCGAGCTGTTCGACGGCCGCAGCCAGCTGATTGTCTACCACTTCATGCTGGGTCCAGGATGGAAAGAGGGATGCCCCAGCTGTTCGTTCATAGCGGACTCGTTCGAAGGCGCGGTAGTACACCTGGCGGCTAGAGACGTGACGCTCGTGGCCGTGTCGCATGCGACGCTGCCGGAGATCGAAGCCTTCAAGAAGCGCATGGGCTGGCACTTCAAGTGGGTGTCGTCGTCCGAAACCGACTTCAACTTTGACTACCAGGTGTCACTTTCCAAAGAGGAGGCGGGCAAGAAAAAGGTCTACTACAACTACGAGATGACGGAATTTCCCTCGGCGGAGCGCCCCGGCGCCAGCGTGTTCTACAAGAACGAAGCCGGCGAAGTTTTCCATACCTACTCCACCTACGCGCGCGGCCTCGACATCCTGATCACCGCATACAACTTCCTCGACCTCACGCCCAAGGGCCGCGATG
Organism: Terriglobales bacterium; assembly: GCA_035702725.1. Classification (GTDB taxonomy): domain Bacteria; phylum Acidobacteriota; class Terriglobia; order Terriglobales; family Acidobacteriaceae; genus JAICWP01. Next base: position 4,606 of record DASSQB010000696.1, read on the forward strand.
AAGAGGGATTGCCTCAGTCCATGGCCTGGGTGCGGCACCACGACCGCTACAGCGATTCCCGGCCCCTGAGGGCAGTGCCGGCGGGTTCGCATGACTCGTGCTGCGGGGAAGAGGGAGCTGGAAACAAGGCAAAGGAGGCAAAAAAATGACCACCACACTCGCGCCCATGCTGGATGAATTCCGCGAAGAAGCCACCATCACCCGGCGGATCCTGGAAAGGGTTCCGGCAGACAAGCTGGCGTGGAAGCCCCACGCGAAATCTATGTCGCTGGGCCAGCTGGCGATCCACATCGCCACCACACCCGGGGCTCTGGCCAGGATCACGCAGCAGGACTCGTTTGACGTATCGCAGGGCAGTTTCGAACCGCCCCAACCGAAAGATGTGGACGAGATCCACGCCGCTTTCGAGCAGAGCGTTCGCCAAGTGGAGGAGCGCCTGAAGACGATGACCGACCAGGAGGCGCATAAGAATTGGCGCCTGATGCTGCGCGACAAAGAAGTGTTCTGCAAGCCCCGCATCGGCGTGATGAGGTCCATCATGCTGAACCACTGGTACCATCATCGCGGCCAGCTCTCGGTCTACCTGCGGCTGCTGGATGTGCCGGTTCCGATCATCTACGGCCGCAGCGCCGATGAGAGCCCGTTTTAGTTGAGAGAGGAAGCTGGTTGCGGCCGCGGCGCGTGTCGCGGCCGCACTCATTCACCCGGATCTAAAACCTCCCGATGCGGCCGAGCGAGGTCACACTCCACACTATGTAGGCAGCAAGCAGGCCTACCACGACCCCGAGCACAATTTGCCGCTGCTTGCTCTCCAGCAGGTCGGCCAGCACGCCGGCAATAAACACGAAGAGAATGGGCATGGCGACGAGTTCGAATCCCTGCCCGGGCTGGTGGGGAGTGATCAAGCCTAAGAAAAGAAAAATGCCGGCCACGATCAGGGGCGCGGCATTGCCGAAGTAACGGGCGCGGGGCCAGACAATGAAGGTGATGAGCGCCCAAGGCACAAAAATGACCAGGGCGGGGCTGGTACGCACCAGCCGAACCAGCAACTCCTTGTAGCCAAAGGGCACCCGCAAGGCTGCCCAAGTCACATCCCAGAAAGCGGCACGGTGCAGGCCCGCGCTCAATGCTGCGAAGCTGAAGGAGTAGGCTGCCCATAAGATCACGAAGGCAACGGTGCAGCCCGCGCCAAATATGGCGAGAGCGGCAGGGCGGCGTCCGGGCGCGAGGTAGAGCAGGAAAACGAGAGCCATGGGCAGCAGCACCCAGAGGGAAAACTGGGAGCCGATGGCAAGGGCGAGCGATAAGCCAAGCAGGAGGATGCGGCGCCAATTCCACAGCACACGGCGTGGCGCGTAAAGAGTGTGCGCCACCGCAATCGAGGTGAAAATGGCCCCGAAAGCGCCCCAGGCAGCGGTCACCTCGGGCTGCACATAATAGCTGGCTGCCTCGGCGATCAAGAGCGGCGAAAAACAATAAAGTAGCAGAGCAATGTAACCGCCGGCGTTGCCGTAGAGACGGCGCGCCACGTACCAGATGGAAGCCCCAAGCAGCAGGCCGAAAATAAGCCAGGGGAGGCGAACCTGCCAGCGGCGGGCCTGCAGGGCGGCCGGATCGTCAGCGCCGTGGTAGTTAGCAATGGGCAGCGATGCGACCAGGTAGTAGAGCGGCGAGCGATAGGGATCCTGGACGTTGATGCGGCCTTGTTGCCACTGGGCCAGCCCGCGCTCGAGGAGGGCGGCCTGGCTGGGCGACATGGGGCTGGCGGCCATGAGCCAGAGACATTGGGCGGCAAACAGGGCCAGCATGAGCAGCGCCGCCAGCTGAGGGGCTCCAAAGCGGTCGCGGCTCAAGAATCTCGGCATCCGGAACAGGCCATTGTTTTACCATGTGGAAGCGCGCATCTGAAAATCAGCATGGATGAGCCCGGCAACCCGCCCACCTCCCCACCTTCGCCGATGGCGGGCAGCGAAGGAATGGCACAGCCGCAACCGCCTACTCGCTGGCAGAGGATTTTTGTCGGACCGCGGGGATTGCGGGCAGGCTGGCGCTTTCTGATTTATCTGGCCCTGGGGACAATCTGCTTCTTCGCCTTTGGCGCCGTGCTTCAGTGGCTGTTCCCGGTGCGGCGTCCAGGATTCAGCGCCTGGGCGACCTTGGCGACGGAAGCTGCCAGTTTCCTGGCGACGCTGGTTCCAGCTCTCATCCTGGGCAAGTTTGAAGAGCGTCCCCTGACAGTGTACGGCTTGCCGGGACGCGGCATTTTTGGCCGCCGCTTCTGGGAAGGCATGGTCTGGGGCATTGTTGCCATCAGTGTGCTGATGGCTGCGTTGCATGGGGCACATGCCTTTGACTACGGCAAGGTGGTGCTGCACGGCTACTACCTGCTGAAGTGGGGCGTCTTCTGGGGCGTCTTCTTTCTGTTCGTAGGCCTGTTCGAGGAATTTACTTTCCGCGGCTACACGTTGTTCACGCTGGCCAGCGGCGTGGGCTTCTGGCCCGCCGCTGTGTTTTTGTCGTTCTTGTTCGGGGCCATACACCTGGGGAACGCAGGCGAGGAGTGGGCAGGCGGGCTGGCGGCAGGGCTGATCGGCTTGTGGCTGGCGCTGACGGTGCGCCGTACGGGAACACTGTGGCTG